>JAUXGE010000146.1 GCA_030622435.1 Planctomycetota bacterium | reverse complement strand
GGCCGCGTGGTTTTGAAAGTTGAAGTTCCGGGTAACCGGGAACTCTTCTCTGACAGCGTTCCAATCCATGTTTCACCAGCATCCGGCCGTCATTGCGAGCCCCGAACACCCCGGGGTAAGCCAGACGGCCTCAGTACCGATCACGCGAACAGGACGGTGCTTCCACTTCAGCCGTCTCCGATCCCGCCTAATTCCGAGCAAGAATGATCGCCGACCGTTTCCCGGCTGATGCGACCATCTCACGCATGTCCGCAAAGAATGTTAGCGGTTTAAGTGGGTCGTTTCTAGAGATTCGCCCCGAACCGAACGTATTTCACCACCCTCACACGGGTGACCGCCCAAGTTGTGAGGCGTTTCCATGGTTTGTCAGGCGATAACGGGCGTTACAGCCATGTTCCGATAAGGTGGTAAGGGGGGTGGCCGAGTGCTTTGGCACTGCATCATCATCTCGTCCTGCTGGGGTTGTAGCGGCCTGCATCCTCGCAGGCCGTTTTCCCCGGCTGGTGCTATTGCACACGACGGTCGGCGGGGACGCCGGCCGCTACAGAAAGTCCCGAATTGTACGCACTTGCCACAAATGATGGACACAACCGGTGGCAAATCGAACACGGAAAGGTTTGTACAAATCCGTGTTCCTCCTTATTGTCCTCAATGCTTGTGTCGGGTATTCCCTGTGCAGTGCGGGGTTTCCACCAAATACCCAGAGCCCTGAGCTCCGAGGGCGGATCGCTACGTGGTACGCAGCGAGACTAGTGTTCGGCCACCGTTGAATCTGCGGGTTCGGTAGAACCGAGACGTGTGCCACTGCTCTGTGAGCGGTGCCAAATGAATCGACGGCGTCGAGACACTGCTCACAGAGCAGTGGCACACAAACCCGTACATTCAAGGTTGACAGAGCACTAGTGCTCTGTCACTGCTGGATTGATGGATTGTCGCGAGACATGCCCGCGCCCGCCTTTGACAGGTTCTGAGCTTGGGGCGTCCCTTGGGGCGGGCTTGGGCATGGCACCCAAGACCGGGATGCAACCATCAGATTGCGGATGACCGAGACTAGTCCTCTAACGCTGCTACCCGGCGAAACAGATTGGATCCACAACCGCGGTCACAAGGTTGACCGCCAGGCCGTCAGACTGTCATGCAATCGCAAACGCTCGTCGACAAACTTGTTCCGACGCTTTACGAAGACGACGATTTGCTCGTCGTCGAGAAACCGTCGGGCTTCGACCTGGGGGGTGCCGCCGACTCCTCCGGATCCAATCTGTCTGAAATCATGGCTGCGGTGCGTGCACGGGGCGAGACGCTCGAGCCGGTCAACCGTCTGAGCCGCTTCGAGTCCGGCGTCCTGCTGCTCGGCAAAAACCCGACCATCGCCGGGCGTATCCGCGCGGGGCTACGAACCGGGCGAGTCTCTCAGGAGTTCGTCGCCGTCGTCCTCGGGAGTGTGTCTCGCTCGCGTGTGTCGCTCGGCGGAGATCGGGAGCCGGTGCGTGGCAAAGGGAAACGACGCGCGGATAGGAAGAGGACTCCCCCGCCCAAGGCAAAGGGCGAGGCGAACTCGTCGTTGAGCATCATTCGGCAGGGGAACCGCCGCGCGCTGGTCCGTTGTCGTACGAATGCCAGGAACACCCACACGCTTCGCGCGCAGCTTCGTTCGGCGGGCTTGCGGCTGTTGGGGGATCACCTGCACGACCAGTCCTCCCACCGCCGGCGAGCCGAGCTTACCTGCCTCCATCTCACGAGGTTCACCTTCGACCACCCAGGCCGGAACCTGAGGATGGGTGTTACCTCCCAGGCGCCGGCCTCGTTTGACGAGGTATTGAACGGGCGCAGGGATATCCGACGGCATCTGCACGCGGCGCTCGTGCGTCGCCTGCAAGTAGTGATGGAACCCGAGACCGACGCCTATCGCCTGCTGACCGGCGATTCCGAAGACATCAAGGGGCTCGTCGCGGAGCGATACGGTCCGGCCGTCATACTACAGGACAAGTGCAACCCTCATATGCAGACGGCATCCTTGCGGGCGATCGCACATTGGTATCACGACACGCTCGGTGTGGATGCCGTCTACGTGAGACGTCTCGGAAAAGACGGCGTTGCGGCCGTCGCGGATTCACCGACCGATCCTCGCGCACCAAAGCCCCTTGTCGGTAGGCCGGCGCCTGAGGATCTCGAGATTAGCGAGTGCGGTCTGAAGTACCTCGTCAGACCTCTCGTCGGCTCATCCGCCGGGTTGTTCCTCGATCACCGCGACAACCGGAGCCGTATTCGCTCGATGGCTGAGGGCAAGACCGTGCTGAACCTGTTCGCGTATACGTGCGGGTTCTCGGTTGCGGCCGCTGCAGGCGGTGCCGAGCGTACGGTCAGCGTCGATCTCTCCGACAAGAACCTCGAGTGGGGCCTCGACAACTTCAGATTGAACGGTTTGGATCCGACCCGGCACGAGTTCATCCGTACGGATGCCGCCGAATACCTGAGGCGGGCCGAGAAGCTCGGCGAGCGGTTTGACCTGATCATCCTTGATCCACCCACATTCGCGCACGGTCGGAAGCGAGGCCGCAGTTTCAGCGTCGCCCGGGATCTCGGTGATCTGGTTCGCGCATCGTTGAGCCGGCTGGAGCCCGGCGGTGTCATGATGATCTCGACGAACTACCGCCGGATGTCGGTCACCTCCCTCCGTGAGCAGGTCAAGCGATGTGCCGGTCGGCGTCGATTCAGGATCATCGCCACACCACGACTCCCTGCGGACTTCGCGGTCGACCCCGATCACGCCAAGACGATCTTCGTGCGGTTTGCGTGACGGAGGTTCGTTTGTGGCCCTGCCATGTGGGCGAGAGGACCTGCACGGGCCGTGGCCATCGCCCCTCACCTATCACGAGCATGAGACTTGCCCATAATCGGATACACGATTCGGACTCATGCCCCCATTGAGCGTGCCGTTTCCTGTGTTAGTCCGGATTATTCATGCCGCAGAGAGCGCCAAGAGCGCAGAGAAGTGTTGGAAGAGAAGTTGTGACAGAATCGGAGCCCTTACCGTTCCTACAGTGTATAAACAACTTGGCTCATCACAACGGGTACGGACAAGTTTAGGCACAGGGTCGAATATCCAAGCATTGCCGACGATGTGACCGTGCGAGACTCGGCGCCCGGCGCGAATACGCCGCCGCGCGGGAATATGCCGAAGGCATGATAATATGCCGAAGGCGTATGTAGCTGATACTGACGCCGGTGTTGCCTGGTCGTCCCCGGCGCTGAATCGCGAACAGGTGCCAAAAAGTACGTGCAACCCATCACAACCGACATCCCTCATGTATTTCTGAGATCTCCGCGTGCTCCGCGGTGCATAATGCGGGTCAGTCGGAGAGCCTCCCGGCGGCGGGTTCTTGGGTTGGCTCGGCATCTGCGGGTTCGGGATGCGATCGCACGTCTTCGCCGGCATGTGGCTTGACGCCCTGATCGACGAGTTCGTGACCTCGATAGGTTGTCCCGCGCCACGTGGTCCGGCTCGCCCCGGTCACTTTGAACATGGCGCTGATGAGCATGCCAACGGTGACGAAGGCGCCAAGCAGGTAGGTCAATGACCAGAGGGGACCTGCCCGCAGGATCGCATACGCACGCCACGCGACGAACTGCATCAGGGCGACTGCAACCAACCACGCACAGGTCGCCATAGTCCATGGGGAACCGATGTCAGCCCCGGTGCGCGACATGCCCACGAGTGCCGCGATGAGGCTCGCCCACGGGACAATCCCGACCAGGATGATCAGCGATGCTGCGGCCGTCAGACGCGGTAGAGATTCGAGGCAGCCGTAGAAAATGCGGCTCCATCCGCGCCACGCCTGACCGAGTGAATCGTACATGCGCGTGCGATAGAGGTCGTCGTTCTCCACGACTCGCAGGCGAAGGCCCATCCGCTTGGCAAGCCGGGCCATGTGGATGTCCTCGTTGACCTGCGTACGGACATTCTCATGGCCGCCGATGGCGTCGTAGCAGCTTCGGCGCAACAGCATGAACGCGCCGTTGGCGTAGGCGGTCTTGCGGTTGGGCTTGTTCACGCGATGCGGCAGGAACCAGATCATCAGGGCGAGCGAGCAGACGGGTTGAATGATCCGTTCCCACACGGCGCGCGATTCGAGTACCGGCGTGATCGAGAGAAAGTCGGCCTCGGCGGCAACGGACTCCCGCATGGCCATCGATATTGTTTTTGGCGAGGTGTATCGGCAATCGGCGTCCGTGAAGAGCAGCCACCGGCCATCGGCAGCGTCCACGCCCTCGCGCATGGCGTTGTTCTTCCCGAACCAGCCATCGCGGAGCGTTGTGACGGTGATGACGCGGAAAGGCGGCTCGCGCGAAGCGGCTTCCTGTTGGAGCCCCTTCAATATCGCAGGGGTGCGGTCCCGGCTGCGGTCATCGATCGCAATAACCTCGAAGTTGGGGTAGTCCTGATCCAGCAGACTGCGGATACAGGTTTCGATGTTGTCTTCCTCGTCCTTGGCGGCAACGATGACGGAGACCCTTTGTTCCGGTTCGGTGGCGTCGTGCGGCGGTCCGGGATAAGAGCGGGAGCCCAGGATGCACCGCTTGCGCAAGATCTGTCCGATGCTCACGTATCGGATGAGCCAGATAAGGCCGATCGCAGCGGCCAGGGTCAGCCAGAGAATGAACCAGGTGGACATTTAGTCACGGATTATCACCTGTTCATGTGTGTTGGGCAATGAGGTTTGTCTGGGAGCTGCGACTTGACATTTCCCGAAAGTGGACGCACACCATGATCTGTCGGGCCGGGCGCCGAGCAGAGGGACGTGCGTTTGTCGGGACGCAGCCCCTGTTGCAGCCGTTTGGGTGGATCGGATCATGTTGAGCGTGTTTCGGCAGATCTCACGTTCGATCATGCAGTCAGCACCGCTGTTTCCCATAGCGGTCGGGCTGACCGTGGGCATACTCCTTGATCGACGGCTGTGTGTGGATGCCGGCATTTACGGCGGACTTTTCGTCCTGTTCAGTGCGATGTTCCTTGTTCGCTCGTTGCGAGCTTCGTTCGCTCCTTTGCTGATTCTCATCATTTCAGGCTGCCTGGGGGGTGTGCTCCACGTTCGAGCGGCGAGGACCGTTGCTCCGCAAAGTGTCGAACGGCACATGAGCGACGAGAAGTGCATCGCCCGGATCAGTGGTGTCGTGGTCTCCGAGCCGCGTGTTCTCGATCCGCCTGCGAACGTGTTTCAGCGTTGGAGCTTCGGGTCCGCGCGTTCGGTGTTCCTTCTTGAGAGCGAAGCTATCGAGGGAATGGAAGGAGCGATCCCCGTCACTGGGCTGATCCGTGTGACCACTCGTGAGCCGGTTCTCGATATGCATGAGAACGAGCGGGTGGAGGTGTTCGGCTGGCTGTATCGTCTCAAGCCGCCGCGCAATCCGGGAGCCTTCGATTGGGCGGCATTCAACCGGCGGCAAGGGGTTGTCGCTGCGCTGCATTGCAACCACCGCGAAAATGTCCGGCGTCTCGACGTGCGAGATCCGGCACCGGGGCACCGTGTTGTGAGGTGGCTGCGTACGACCGTTAGAGGCATGTTGACCGACGACCTGGTCACTGGTGCAGATGAGGAGGTGACGCTTCTCGAAGCGATGGTGATCGGGCATCGTTCACGGATCGATCGTCGGCTCAACGAGGTATTTGTTCAAGCCGGGGTCGTGCACTTTCTGGCGGTCAGCGGGACGCACGTCGTGGTTGTCACGTCTTTTGTGTGGTTCCTCGGGCGACTGCTTAGGCGGAGCCGCCGTCAATGCGCGTGGCTGATGATTCTTGTGGTCTGTGCGTATGCCTTGATCGCTGAGCCGAGGCCGCCGATTCTGCGTGCTACGGTCCTTACGCTTCTGTTCTGCACGTCGCTGCTGCTGGGCAGGCCCACTGCCCGACTGAACTGGTTGTCGGCGGCTGCCATCGTGTTGCTTGCGCTCGATCCGCACGCCGTGTTCGACATCGGCTTCCAGCTTTCGTTTACGGCCGTCCTCGGGGTCGCCTACGTCACACCGGTAATCCTACAGACGCTGCGTGAGCTGTGCGGTGTCGTTGAACGCCTTGTTTTTCGACGTCCGTTCACCGGGCAGGATCGGTTGGAGCCGGATCCGGCGATTCGCATGTCCGTGTTCTCCAGTCAACGTCTCGGGCGTTTTGCTTACGCCTTCTTCGTTGCGTTTCCAGCCGTCTCCCTCGGGGCGTGGTTGGCGAGTTTGCCGATCGTGGCGGCGCACTTCGGACGTGTTCATCCGTGGTCCCCGGTCAGTTCGGTCATCGTGTTTCCCTTCATGTACGTCGTCATGATCCTCGGGCTTGTCAAGATTCTGGTCGCGGGAGGCCTCCCGCTGTTGGGTCCGCTCGTAGGTCTCCTGCTTGTTCCGGCGGACCGGCTCCTCATTCGTCTTGTGGAGTGGCTCTCCACGTTGCCCGGAGCGTCCTTGACTGTGGTGAGCCCACCATCGTGGTTGATCGCAGTGTATTACCTGTGCCTGCTGCTGTTTGTGTGGACGTTCCGGCCTGTTCGACTCAACTTGCAGGCATTGTCGGGGCATTCCGAACGGCAGGCTCTGGCCGGGGAGAGACTGTGGGGAAGGACGGCCTGGGGTGTGGCGACGGCTGTGCTTCTCGTATGCGTGGGCGGATGGTATGGGCCCAGGGGGGCGTCGGGTCGTCTAGCTGTGACCGTTCTCTCGGTCGGGGACGGGCTTGCGACCGTTGTCGAGCTGCCCGGCGGACAGACCATGCTCTACGACGTGGGCACGATGGGTCCCCATGATGTCGGCCGCAATACTGTAGTGCCGTATTTGCGGCATAAAGGTATCGCGCGAATCGATCGAGTGTATCTGAGTCACCCAAACCTCGATCATTTCAGCGGCCTGCCCTCGGTACTGGAAGCGGTGGAAGTCGGACCGATTTTCGTCAACGAGCACTTCGGGGCGCGGAGCGGGCCCCGATCCCCCAGCCGATATCTGCTCGACCTGCTCGCCGAGCGAGATCATCAAGTTGAGGTACTCGATCCATCCGAGCGGCGATGGGAGTGGGGCGGTGTCACCTTCGAGCTGCTATCACCGCTGCAGGATTTCGGCGAAGGGACGAGTTCGGGTGCGGGGGCGGGGGCGGTGACGACCAACGACACCTCGACCGTGTTGCGGCTCACGTATGCCGGTCGTTCAGTTCTTCTGACCGGTGACATCGAGGAATACGCTCAACGCCGACTGCTCGTGCGTCATGACCTCTGGGCTGACGTGCTTGTTCTGCCGCATCACGGTGGTGTCAGGCCCAGTTCAGAAGCGTTCGTGGGTGAGGTTGGAGCTGGAACTGTGATTCGTTCCAGTGGGGAGCCCATGACGGAGACCTTCAACGGCTTGCAGGCCGTGGTGGGTGATACGCCGTTGTACAATACGGCCGACGTCGGTGCGGTTCGTGTGGTGATCGATGCGGGCGGGGTTCACGTTTCGTCGATCTGCGATGATCGTTGATCTGCGGCGAGTGGCGGCGCATGCGTTACTTGGCCACATACGCGTTGTGGAACTCGATCCACCGTGGCAGCACCTCTTCGAGCGTAGTTTTCGGAGGCAGAAACGCGATCCTCAGGTGATGAGTCCCTTCCCTTTGTCCGAAGCCGGAGCCGTTCACGGTGCACAAACCCGTCGTTTCCAGGAGTTTCATGCAGTAGTCGAAGTCTGTTGTACCTTTGGGCAATCTGTTGAGCCTCGGGAAGAGGTACATGGCGCCTGTTCTACCGAAGCACTCGACACCATTCATCCGGCCCAATGCTTTTCTGATCATCGTAGCCTTGGCATGCAGGTCGCTGAGTACGGCTTCCCTCTCCCTGACGAACTGCTCGTACGGTTCGCTTCCCTCTTTTGGTGCCTGAACCATCAAGTAAGTCAATACCTGTCCCGGTGTGTTCGAGCACAAGCTCACGGAGGCTTGCTTGTACATGACCTCCATGAAGCTGAGCCGGCTGCCCTCGATCGGCGGTGGATTCCTCACCTCGACGTAACCGCCCCGGTGCCCGCACTCACCACAGAAGCCCTTCGACGTGCTGTGAAGGCTGAACAGCGGCACGTCCTTGTTCTCGAGAAGTTTTGCGAAGGAAAGCCACGTAGCTCCGTAGAGGTTCTCCTGATACACCTCGTCTGCGATGATCACGAGACCATGTTCTTTGGCGAAGTCGATGACATCCCTGACGCTTTGCTCCGGTAGGATCGCCCCCGTAGGATTCGCGGGGTTGATGACGACAATTCCTTTCACATTGGTGCCGCGAGCGACGGCGTCGGTGAATGCCTCCTCGAGCGCCGTCCTGTTCAGCGTCCAACCATCCTCCTCGTCCGGGTAGTAATTGACCTGACGTCCGCCCGCCTTCTTGATGGCCGCAGAATACAGAGGGTACTGCGGGATGGGAATCATGATGCCGTCGCCGCCGTCGGCGATCAGCATGTCGATTATGTACTTGGCGGCCTCGCTGGCTCCGTTCGTCAGGAAGATCTTCTCGGGATCCGAGGGGATGCCGTTCGAACCTGTCACCCCGTCCCGCTTATCTACGAACTGCGCGATGGCCTCCCTGATGAACATGGGGCCTCTGCTTTCGGTGTAAGCGCCTAAGCCGGTTTCGAGTTTCGAGAGAATGTCGTCACACAGATCGAGAACGTAGTCGGAAACGAAGTCTGCGTCGTTCATGTGCTGGAACACTTCGCGGTGGCGCCGGCGCAGCCCATTGAGCACGCGCTCCCGCTCGATGCCGGCGGGGATCTCCAGCATCCTCAGCACCTGCCGGTAGAACGTGATCGGTTGCTGCCCGAGTGCCTGGGGATTGCCGATGTTGCAGGCGATGGTCGCCATCCCTTGTTGCTTCAGTTCTGCGGCACGTTGGGGGATCGGGCCTCTGACGGCGTACTCCATTTCGACGATGTTCGGATTCACCTTGACACCAACGGGCATTGATCACTCCTTCGGTTGAGGGCGTACCGCATACCGAGCCGTCCGATCCGTGTTTTGCGGAGGCATCGCGGAGTCGGAACGGATCGTGCGTGCGCGAGGCCAACGACAATCGTGAGGGTGCGTACGGCATGGCATCCTCGATGATGTCGATCTGCGGCGTGGGACCGTTGTCGGTCCCGTTGCGAGCCGATGGCCGCTAATCCAACGGTTATCCTACCCAGACAGGCCGCATTGCGGCAAGTCAACCTCGAGAGTGTTGCACTGCGTACCTGGTCTGGAGCCGGGAACGCCGGTGGCAAGCCGGCTCGATTGTGATCGAGTCAACTGGGCTCCGGTCCGCGCGGGCAGCTTGACAACTTCCCACAGGCACAGGGCGTTGACAGCGAACAGCAGGAAGGCGACAAGCTTCGGTGTGCGTCAGATTACCCGTTAGTTGCGTCTGCGTTGGGACACCGATATAGTCGAGTTCCGTTGCGGAGGGTGGTGAATGTGCGGGGCGTCGGTATCCGCCCGAACCGGCGCGGTTGAAGCACTCGATTCCATCCGGGGCGGTCGTTTTTCGGATGTACTGACATGAAGAACGCCATCATTGTGATCCTGGTCGTTGCCACGGTTGTCGTGGGGTATATCGCGGCCGCCGGTAAATTCCGTCTCTCGATCGAAGGCCTGGAGGGCAAGACGGAGAAGGTGACGCGGGGGAGCCTGACCCTGCCGATCAATGCGACGGGCGAGGTTCGGCCGGACCGCCGCGTCGTGATCAAGGCGGAAGCGAGTGGCGAGGTGATCGAGATTGCCCGACAGCCCGGCGATCGTGTCAAGGTTGGAGACCTGCTCATCCGGCTTCAGCGCGACGACGAAGAGCGAAACGTAAACCGTGCCAGGCTCGAATACGACCGGGCGGGGGCGGTCCTCGAGGAGAGGAAGATCAACCTGCGGCAGGCGGAGACAGCGGATCTGGCCGGTGCCCAGGCCTCCGTGGATCAGATCAAGGCCACCCTGGAGCTTGCGAAGGTTCGGGCCCAGAGGGTTGAGGAGTCTCCAGAATTGTATCACGACGAGGAGCGACTTCAGCGCATTTCAACCTACCACCAGAACCTCGCACAGCTTGCCGGTGCCCAGGCCACTTACGAGAAGGCCCAACTTGCGATCCCTCGGGCCGTACAGGTGGTCAAGCAGGCGGAGGCGGCGCTTGAATCGGCAAACAACACCTTGGCGGATGCTCAGGAGCGGTTGGCTGAGACCGACATTACTTCACCTATGGACGGCATTGTCGCCCAGATTCAGACGCAGATCGGCGAGGTCATCCAAGGCGGACGGACGACGATCACGGGCGGCACACAGCTCGCCGTCATTCTGGACATGGACAAGCTGGTCGTTCGAGCTGAGGTCGATGAGGCCGACATAGGGCGAGTCCTGGCGATCGCGCCGGAGTGGGCGAAGCCGGGGCATGATGTGACTGTACAGGTGCCGGAGGATCTCCGCGCGGCGGCCCAAGCGCGGGAGCACGTGCCGGCAATTACGGCCGAGTCGCTTCGGGAAGAGGAGTCCACCGGCACTATCGAGCGGATTTTCCCGG
>JAUXGE010000165.1 GCA_030622435.1 Planctomycetota bacterium | reverse complement strand
CATCCAGTCGTCCGCGAGGACATTCGGACTGGTGGCGTTAACGTCCCAGCCCTGCTCGTCCGGAAGCTGTGGGAAGTGCATCTTGTGCAGGTCGCCGGGCATCCAGCCTCGGGCGCAGGGTATCAGCCCCATCGCCCCTGCGTTCCCACCGTCGAGGTCCAGCATGACCGGAAGGTCCGGAACAAGGTAGTATCCGGTTCCCGGATCGCAGGTCGACGGTGGCTCATCGTATTGATACGCCCCCGGGAAAGCTGTCGTGAGAAGATGCGGGCTGGTGGGTGGGATCCAGGGAAGCGCACTTGCAATACCCGTACTGCTTGAAGGGGCTTCCACGAAGTAAAACACCAGCTGGGCTCTGATTCCGTTACCGTCTGCTACGTTGAGCGTGTAGATCCCGCCTTCGGAATTCTCCTCCGTAATGGTCATGCTGCCATCCGACGGGGGATCAGGCGGAGGCAGAACCTCCACATAAACGTCAAAGAAGGAGTCGATTCCACTACCGTCGGTGACACGGATCGGCTCCGTGCTCACAAGGTTCAGCTCGACCAGCTCAACTTCGACCGTGGCGGAACCCCCGGTCATGTCCGCGTCCGCAGTCCGCTCGACGATCGTGTCGACCTCGCCTGGAAAACCGGGGATCGGATTCCCACGCAGCGCGATCTGCCCCTCGAACGGATCTGAACCCGGCCCGAAGAAATCGGCTGGGATCGGAGGGATGGGACCCCCGCCGCCGATCTGGATCCACGACGAATCCTCCAACGTCCGGTAATGATCGGAGCCGGCCGTGATGATCTGCCCGTGAGCACCTGATGCACAAAGTGCGACGGAAACACCCAAGACCGCACCCAGCGCTGTCCTGTTCTGGTTGTTCCGCAATCGTGCGTGCCACCAGCCCAAGGCCGATTGCCTCCCAGTTTTCGGTTGAGGAGTTGTCATGACCCTCTCCTTTTCAAATAATTGACCGACGCCCCATGAAAAACGATTAAGCTCTTTAAGTTTGCCGTCATGCCGAGCGTCACATTGGCCTTATAGCCTTTGGCGTCCGGCAAGATGGCAGCAGTTCCTTATCAGTGAACAAGAGGCAGTATCGCCAGACCGGTGCATCCAGATTCGTCTCCACCCAGGTTGTCATTTGACCAGTCAGCCTCTTTCTCATTCCACCGGCCAGGCTTTCCCGAAACGACCTTTCGTGGACTCCATCCCCGCAAGAAGCCCCGCGCACCGAGACGCGGATCCGCAAGTGGGGCGGTTCGTTCAGCCAGGGGAGTACCTCGTACGGCTGTCCGGAGATGTATGAACAGCCGTCCCGGTCACGGCGTCGAGAAACACGCCGCACCCCCCGTGTTACACCCCATCATGGCTGGTACGCACACCCTAGCCTTGTGCGACGTGCGCATCACCACGTTTGTCCGGTAATCCGGAATCTACCGCGCACCCCATCCCAAAAGCAAGTAAAATCCCTAAGGATCAAAGATACATGGCACCTGTGACGGAGTTTGATGGATTGAGGTGATTGCTCCCCGGCATGCCGCCGTTCCTTTAGGCGGCGTGTCTCGATTCCTACACACCCCGGCTGGGATGCATGATTACTAAGGCGAGAGGTTTCCGGACGTGCGCAAGACCGGCATCTGAATCCGGGAACAACGGCATGGCGAAAGATCGGGTCATCCATGGGAATGGCCTTCGATCGATCACGGAGGGGATCTGCGCAATCACCAAGGGGTGCCTTCGACGACAGATCATAACGGACGTCCAGGGCGAGAATGACGTGTCCTGAGAAATGCCCAGCCGCAAAAGGGGATGCACCCGGCGCGCAAGCCGCCGGGCATTGGGTGTTCAGGTAATCTACTTGGTGTCCGGAACCGGTGCTGATTCGGCTTCCTCGGCAGGTTTGTTCTTGTTATGCTTCTTGGCCCGGTGTTCCTTCATGGAAGCTGCCGCAGCCTCCCAGAGCTTGTAGGCCTCTTTCTTCTCGCCCCGCTTCCAAGCGATCTGGGCATCGACCCTTTGGCGGCGGAAAACTTTCGTTGGTCTCGGCATAGTAGTCCTCATCGATCTCGCATTAGCCGCGCCCGAACGACGGGCACAAGACGGGGCATTGTACTCATTTTCTCGGAGGATGCCAGTACCTAAAGAAACAGAAGCCGCAGGATGGGGTGCCCGAATTCTGTGGCACTGTGTCATCATTTCGCCCTCCGGAGATTGTAAAGGCCTGCGTCCTCGCAGGCCGTTTCCCCGGGTAGGTGCCATTGTACACGACGGCCGGCGGGGACGCCGGCCGCTACAGGAAGACACTAATCACTCGCACTTGCGGTTAATGACGGCCACGCCACCAGCAGGATTACCCTGGTAAGCCTGCCGGCCAGGTGGCCCAAACCGCCTACCCTTCCGCGTCCGGCTCGGTGTCCTCGTAGCTCACGGCCGCCGAGAGACCGGAAACCAGCATCTCGAAGTCGGCTTCGTGCAGTGTTCGCAAATCGAGACAAATAGCGTTGTCCCGAATGCGGACGATAATCGGAATCTCACCGTCGCGTAGCCGCGAGGCCATTGTCTCGGCGGAAACCCCTTCCGGTCGCCACCGGATTATGACCGTCTGCAGCTCACGCCCCGGCATCGAACCCCCGCCGGCGAAGCCGACATCGGAGCATACGAGGAACTTCTCATCGGGCAGCGCGGCTTCCAGTTGCTCGGCGAGCTTTCGAGCCCGGTCGGCCAACTCGTCCGTTGTCGCCCGGATCATCGCCAGCGTCGGAATCCGGTTCACGGCTTCCTCGGGATCGAGGTATGCTCGGATGGTTGCCTCCAATGCCAGCAGGGTCAGCTTCCCGACACGGTAGGTTCGCATCAGGGGATTCGCCTCGATTCGTTCGATCAGGCTGCGTTTGCCGACGATTATGCCGCACTGAGGTCCGCCAAGCAGCTTGTCACCGGAGAAGCAGACCAGATCGGCGCCGGCGGCCAGTGAGCCACGGACGCTCGGCTCCTCCGGCATGCCATAGGCGGTCAGATCGAACAGGGCTCCGCTGCCGAGATCGTCCACGGCGACCAGGTGATAGCGATGGGCAAGCTGTGCGAGTTCCTCAATGGCAACCTCTTCAGTGAAGCCGATCACCCGGAAGTTGCTCGGGTGCACGTGCATCAACATGGCGGTGCGGTCGTTAATGGCATGCTCGAAGTCGGCTATACGAGTGCGGTTGGTCGTTCCTACCTCGCGAAGCGCGGCACCGCTTGCCTTCATGATGTCGGGCAGGCGATAGCTCCCGCCGATCTCGATCAACTGACCTCGAGAGACGACGACCTCCCGGTCCTCAGCAAAGGTCTTGAGAATCAGCAAGGTGGCTGCCGCGTTGTTGTTGACCACAGTCGCCGCCTCTGCCCCGGTGACGGCGGTCAGATGATCAACCACGTGCGTGTTTCGTCGGCCCCGTTTCCCCTTGGCCAGGTCGTACTCGAGCGTGCAATAACCCCCGGCACCGGCGGCGAGGGCCTCGACGGCACCATCACTCAGCGGCGCGCGGCCCAAACCGGTGTGCAGGACGATTCCGGTGGCGTTGATTACGGATCGCAGGGACGGGGTAGACCGCTCGTAGACCTCCCACTCGACCGAGGCCAGCAAGTCCTCCAGTTCAACGGGCTCAACTGTCTCGCCGTTCAGGATGGCCGTCCTGGCACCGTCGATCGCAGCTTGGACCGCAGCGACAACCATCGCGCGAGGGGTCCCTTGGCACCATTCACGAACCTGCTCATGCTCCAGCAGAACGGAAACCGACGGGAGCGATTGGAGCAGCGTCTTGACCTGCGGGGTCGTGCGCTGCCTTGCACGATGACCGGTTGGTGTGTCGTCAGGCATCTTTCATCTCGGCCAGCACGCGGTGATCGTCCACGCGCCGTGTAAACCCGATGCGATCCAGGTGTTCGAGGAACGGAACCATGTACTTTCGACTCGAATTCAGCATCTCGCGGACTTCCGCCACGGTGCCCCCGCCCCGCCCACGGATGAGTTCGGCTACTTTGCCTCGAAGCTCTTGTTCCACATCGGAGTGGAGGTACAGCTTCGGTGCGATCTTGACAAGCTCACCCAGCGCCACGGACAGCGTGGCCAGGCGCTCCCATCGCTTGCGGTCCGCCTGGGATGATACAGACATACCATCGAGCATAGGCGGTTGGAAGCCACCCATCCGGATTTCCTCGACCATGGCCTTCATGAGCTTCTCGTCGGCCCCGGTCAGCGATGGTGCAAAAGCGGGCAGACAGACGAAGCGACCGAGGGTCTTCAGTTTCTTCCGGCGGACGAACTCGTCAAACAACGGGCGTGCCAGAGATCGGATCGTCAACCGCTCGAGCCATCCGAGCACACTGTCTGCGGGTCGCCCCGGCAGCTCGGGATGACTACGATGATACCGCTCCAGCCACCCGGTCAGGCGGCGGGACAGGTCATCGAGAGCGCCCGGTACGACTTTGTGCTCAGTGCCGGCAAGTGTCACCCACCGTCGCTCCGCTTGAAGGTGTTCGAGGATGGCCGGCAACTCGTCCAGCTCGACGCCGGCGCGGGCGCACAGTTGCAGGTCCGTCGGCGTGACGAATCCCGCCTGTCGCAGCACTTCCTCCACACGATCTGTGGCCTCGCCCGTTTCCAGCCGCCCCAGCCGCTCGATCTCATCTTCAGCGACACGCCGTTTGCGGCGTGTCTGTGACCGGAGCACGACGCCACCGCCGATCGTGCGCGTGGCGTTTTCGTCTCGAATAATGAAACGTTGGCCGAACGTCGTCGTCAGCGGCTCCAGGCACCGGAGCTGCGCGTAGGCGAACTCGCCCGGCAGCACGGTCTCGCCCTTCAAAAGGACGACGCGCGCCGGTACCTCGGCGGTCCCGATCTCCAACCGGATGATCCCGGTCGATTTGAGCGGTCGCCCGTAGGACGCCAGACAGTTCAGACGCACGTCGATCGCCCGCGTGGGCTGCATGTAGCCGGGTGTGGCCAGTTCCGATCCTCGCGGCAATCGATCGCGATCGATCCCGCTTACGTTGATGGCCGCCCGCTGCCCGCGAGCCAGAATTTCCGAATGGGCACCGTGGCTTTGAAGCCCGCGAACACGGCAGGATTCCCCGGATGGCCAGACCTCGAGCGTATCCCCCTCCGACACCTTGCCGCGCAGCACCGACCCGGTCACAACCGTGCCGCGCCCCTGCACCGTGAACACGCGATCGACGGCCAGACGAAACGGACCCTGCGATGCGGTCCGCTCGACATCCTGGGAGACGGTCACGATCGCCCGTTTCAGATCATCGAGCCCCTCACCCGTGATCGACGAGACCGGACAGATCGTCGCTTTCTCCAAAGGCGTACCCGCGAGCAGTCGCTGGACGTCGTCCACGACCAGCTCGACCATTTCCTCGTCCACGGTGTCGATCTTCGTTACAGCCACCACGCCGCGCGTGACACCCAGAAGATGCAGCACCTCGACGTGCTCGATCGTCTGGGGCATCACGGAGTCGTCCGCCGCCACCACGATGAGTGCAACGTCGATGCCCGTGGCACCCGCGACCATCATCCTCACGAAACGCTCGTGGCCCGGCACATCAACGATGCCGAAACGGATGTCACCTATCGTCAGTGAGGCGAAGCCCAACTCGATCGTCATGCCGCGCCGATGCTCCTCGGGCAGACGATCGCAATCGACGCCGGTAAGCGCCTTGACGAGGAGGGTCTTGCCATGGTCGATGTGACCGGCCGTACCCAGGATGTGGTACCGCGTTGCGTCCGACTCAGGTTCATTTACGGATGATGACTTATCATCGGCCATACTCCCGATTATCGGGCTGTCTGGTAGTGCCGCAAGTGGACAAGCGGGGTCGGGAGCTTATCCTCCGTTCTGTGGCGGGTGGCATCCATGTCCGCGCTTGCGTGGCGGGTGGCCCATGGCTTCTAGCCGTGGGGGACTCGAATCGTCAGGCGTTCGATCAGAACCGCGACCGTGAGGGAGCGGACAAGCCACCCCCGCGTATTGCGAGTTCTCGATCCGGTGGGTGCTATGTTCCACGCTTGCGTGGTTATGTTTTGGTCGGGATAGGTCGGGTGGACCGTGTCCCCCAACTGCGATGACGAATCATCGCCGGACAAGCGGAACCTGATCGCATGACGATACACGTTGGAGGCATATGGTGATCATGAAACGGTGTTGGCTCTGCTTATTGGGAATCGGGCTTGTCGCTGTGGTGCAGTCCACCTCCGGCGCCGATCCTGACTGGATCGCGAGGGGCGAAAGTGGGATGGTCGCCAGCGATTCGCAATACGCATCCCAGGCCGGGGTGGAAGTCCTGAAGGCGGGTGGAAACGCGATCGACGCCGCGGTGGCCGTCTCATTTGCGCTTGGGGTCACGCGACCGTACAGCACCGGCCCCGGAGGCGGTGGGTACATGATCGCGCGATTCGCCGACGGGCGTGTCGTGGTTCAGGACTTCCGTGAGACCGCGCCGGCGGCCGCTACTGCGGACATGTACGAGAAAGCGGCCAAGCGGAATCCGAAAGGACCCACCCCGAGCGTACGGGGCTACCTTGCCGTGGCCGTTCCGGGCCTGGTCGCAGGCCGGTGCCAGGCCCTGGCAGCGTATGGCACTATTCCGCTCTCTCGCGCGCTTGCGCCGTCCATACGATTGGCGAAAGAGGGATTTCCCGTTGATGAGCATTACGTCAATGGTGCCCGCAGCGTGTTGAGGGCTTATCAGAAGCATCCCTCCTTGAAGGAGCCCTGCCGATACGTGTACGAGACGCACCTCGGCAATGGTCATGCTCCTGCCGTCGGTGATAAGCTCATCCAGCCGAAGCTGGCACGGTTGCTCGAGGGAATCGCCGAGGGTGGATCAGATTTCTTCTACCGCGGACCCGTCGCCAAGGCGCTTGCGACCGAGATGAAGAAGCATGGCGGCATCATGACGTGGGAGGATCTGGCCGAGTATGAGGTCAAGACGCGCGAGCCCATTCGGTCCACCTATCGCGACTTCGAGCTGATCACCATGCCGCCGTCTTCATCGGGTGGCGTGGCGCTCGTCGAGATGCTGAACCTGTTGGAGGCTCTGCATCACGATCTCGTCGCCCGGTTTGATGCCGGTCTTGCCGCACACTATCAGGTCGAGGCCATGAAACACGCGTTCGCGGATCGGGCCTTCTGGCTGGGCGATACGGACTTCGTGGAGGTGCCCGTGGCGTTGCTCACTTCCAAGCCCTATGCGCAGGAACTCGCGGGCTCCTTCGATGCCAACCTGACTCTGGATCTGGATCAATACGGCGTGCGCAGCGGACCGGAGGACGGGGGAACTTCGCACTTCTGTGTGGTCGATCGCTGGGGCAACGTGGTGGTGAGTACTGAGACGATCAACACGACCTTCGGCTCACTGGCGGCCGTCAGCGAGTGGGGGCTGATCCTCAACAACGAGATGGACGACTTCGCCGCCGAGCCCGGCAAGGAAAACGCTTACGGCCTGGTCCACTCGGACCGCAACGCCGTCGCGCCCGGGAAGCGTCCTCTGTCCAGCATGACACCGACGATTGTACTTAAAGGTGGGAAACCCTATCTGATGCTCGGTGCCTCTGGCGGACCGAGGATCATCAGCTCCGTACTCAGCGTGCTGCTTGGCGTGACGGATGAGGGAATGTCGCTGGAGAAGGCGATGCTCCGGGTGCGGCCTCACCATCAGTGGCGACCCGACGAGGTGTACTTCGACACGGATCCGCCACAGCGCATCATGCTCGGCCTGGTCAAACGAGGCCACAAGATAGCCGAGAAGCACAAGACAGGAGTGGTTCAGGCAATCTTGCGTACGAAGCAAGGCTGGCAAGGCGCCTCCGACCCGCGCAAAGGCGGCCGACCAGCGGGGTATTGAGAGCGTGTCACTGAACCCGCGACCGCAAGCACTAAAGACCAAATGCGCTCAGACCCCACAACCGTAATGATGATTCAGTGATCGCCATGTATTGGGATGGGTCGTGGCCGATCGTGTGATCGATCCGTCCCCCACCCCACCCGGCGATGCAACGAGACGACTGTTTGATGCATGCAAGCGCCGGGTTGGATAGGGCACACCGCGCTCGGCTTTGGAATCGGGCAAAGATTCGGTTGAATGGCGCCCTTCGGAGCTGGTAAATGGGAGATCCCGGCCAACAGGCGAAGCGACATCGGGGCGCAAAACATCATAGCATTGGAGACGGGTGTGTGGTATAATGATTGATCCGCTGCACCTCAAGAAATGAGGTGCACATCATACGCGGAGGAGTGGTGGGGATGTTGATACAACGCTTGGTTATCATCGCAGCTTGCACGCTCGTCGCCTGGACTGCGCAAGCTCAGACCATCTTGTATGTGGATCAAAACGCGCCCGGCCCCGTCCACGATGGCTGGACCTGGTGTACGGCATTCACCGATCTTCAGGATGCGCTGACTCCCGCCAACTACAATGTGATCATCCGGGTCGCTGACGGCACCTACACGCCAGATCGCGGCACAGGCGTTCGCACTACGGCCTTTCAGCTCAAGAACACAGTTAAGCTTGAGGGCGGATACGCCGGTTGTGCAGCGTCGAATCCCAAGGCCCGCGACATAGCGCGATTCGAAACCATCCTGAGCGGTGACCTCGCACGCAACGACGTCGGCGGCTTCGACGACCCGTCACGTGATGACAACTGCTACCATGTCGTAACCGCTTACGAAATCGACGAGACTGCGATTCTCGATGGATTCACCGTCGTGAGCGGCTCCGCCGAACCGAATGACGTGGGTGGAGGCCTCGGCTACTCCTCCGCGAGCCCTAAGGTTGCAGACTGCACCTTCCGCAACAATTTCGGAGCACTATATGGTGGAGCGGTCGGAGGCTCTTCGGGCGAGCCGGTGTTCACGAATTGTACGTTCGTCGGCAATCAGGCTGAGGCTGGGGGAGCAGTCTTCAGCCATTTGAGCGGCCCGACATTTGTCGCGTGCCGCTTTATCGGGAACGACGGAGGGGCGGGCGGCGGCGCATACCTGAGCTTTCAGTCAGGTGGGACGTTGGTGGATTGCTCCTTTATCGGCAACGAGGCCGAGGTGGGCGGTGCACTCTGGGCCATCCAATCCGGCTCCTTGGCGACGCTGAGCTGTATGTTCACCGGTAACCGTGCAACCGAGGGCGGGGGTGCCATCTTTCTCTCCAGCGACGCACTGCGAGTCTCTGGTTGCACTTTTAGCGCGAATACGGCACCCGTTGGAGACACACTATTCTGCGCGGCAGGTGGCAGTCTTTGGATAGACAGCTCGATTCTTGCTGATGGCCGCGACCTCGCAGATACGTGCCCCGCGAACATCACTTACAGCAACGTGTACGGCGGATGGCCGGGTGAGACGAATATCTTCGCACCGCCCAACTTCCGCGACGTCGACGGACCCGACAACATCCTCGGCAATGAGGACGACGATCTGCGACCTACTGCCGCGTCGCCCGGCATCAACCTTGGCAAACCGGACTACTGGGTCGACCCCAACGAGAAAGATCTCAGCGGCCATGCACGGATCCTCTGCGAACGAGTAGATATGGGCGCATATGAGTTCGGCCTCGGCGACACTGACTGCGATCTCGATGTCGACCTGGATGACTTCGTGGATTTCGGCGCGTGCATGACCGGGCCGGAAGGGCAGTCCATTGACAGCGGCTGCGTGCCCTTTGATGCCGACTCCGACCAGGATATCGACCTGGGGGACGCCGCGACCTTCCAGAGAGAGTTCACCGGCACGTAAGCCGTCCACGCAACGATGTTCGCCCGCCTACACCTTCCGGGAACATCTGGCAGGAACATCTGGGGTCAGGAACATCTGGGGAACATCTGGGGTCAGGGAACATCTGGGGAACATCTGGGGTGGAACATCTGGGGTCAGGAACATCTG
>JAUXGE010000017.1 GCA_030622435.1 Planctomycetota bacterium | reverse complement strand
CTACTAAAGCACCTGGGGATTCGAAAGACCGCGGTCATAGGGCTGTCTCTGGGTGGGCGGATTGCGATAGACTTCACTTTGCAGCACCCCGAGATGGTCACAGCTCTCGTTCCCGTCTCGCCCGGACTGAGCGGATACGAATTCAACGGTGAGGGTCTTCAAGAGGGCATGGCCGGGCTCGTCGAAGCCTACCAACGCGAAGAATACGACCAGGTCGTCGAGTTTTTCCAGAGGTCATGGACCGACGGCCCGCACCGGACACCCTCCCAGATCGATCCGAACATCCGCGAGAAGGTCCGGGCCATGGCTGTCAAAGGGGTCCGAGGATGGGCGATCCAGCAGCATGCCATGCCGCTACAGCCGCCCGCGATCGGGAGGCTGGACCAGATCAAGGTCCCCACGCTCGCCGTTGTCGGAGAGCTGGATATGTCGGATATCCATGCTATCGTGGACTTGATTGTCAAAGACATCACCGGGTCGAAGAAGACGGTTGTGCCGGGTGTTGCCCACATGGTAAACATGGAGCAACCGGCCGAGTTCAACCGGATCGTGTTGGAGTTTCTGGCTCGGGATTGAGGACTGCGGACATTTGCGTCGAGGGTGGATTCTAGTGCCGTTTCTGAAAAGGTCGTGCCGCTTCTTGCTCCCCTCCTTTCCAAGGAGGGGTTGGGGGAGGTTCTCTGGCGTCGGCCGACCCCCCTCAGTCCCCCCTTGGCAAGGGGGGAAGAGAAACAGCCGTACCTTTCTGGAAACAGCACTAGATCCGCCCTTTGTCCAGATGACGAAGGGCCAGGTTGGGAGTGCCGGGGACTCGGCACAGGTCGCCTTGATGGAACGGGAGCCGAACACACCGACATGACAGCCGAGAACCGCCTGCCACCGGAGATCATCCTCGTCCCGCCGCCACCCGGGCCCGGAATGCCTAGAGAACGCATCCGTGGCATCGTGTGCGTCTGCATCCTGGGGGGCGTTCTGTGCTTCGGAGTCCTGGCCGTGAAAGGAGTGAGCAACTCCCTGTGCGTCAAGATCATGGGATGCGTCTGCGCGGGGGCGTCCGTTGTCGTAGCCGCGAGCTTCTGGTGGATCAACAGGTGCTACCAGGCTCAACGCCGGACATTCCTGCGACAACACCCGAGCGGCGAAGCCGATCCCCTTGCTGGCGCCCTGGCGACGGCCTGGAAGGAGGCCGACCGCGTGCCGAAACTCGCGGACGTGCGGGCGGCGCTGGCCGATGTCGTCGAGTTGCAGAACACGAACCGAGCTTGCCTCGTTTGCTACGGCGAGGCCGACGTTCCCGACGTCGGCGAGCTTCACTTCGAGCCTGAGATCATCACACCGACGGGTGCCGTTCGACGCCAGCTCATCTGGCTTGTCATCGCAGGTGCGTTGATCGCCTGGTGTCTGTTCGATTACATCAGCCTCCTGCCGTCCTGGCTACCAGGCGCGCGGCCACTCATGGGGGGGCTCATGTACTTCTTCGCCGCCGGTGCCATCGCTTTGTCGGTGTGGGTCTGGAGGGGGATGATCAGACCGACGTATGTCCGCCTTGCTCCCGGTGTGATTCAGGTTCTCGTCTATCCGTTGTCGAATCGGCAGCCGATCATTCGCAGTTATCCCATGGAACCCGGCACACTGGCGATCCTGACCCGTATCAGGAAGCGTCTGATCCTGACCCTCTCCCGTGGCGAGAACACCGACGTGCTTTCGTTCTCGCGTATGGATCACCCGCAGCAACGGATCGATCAGACCTGGCGGGCCTTGCTCTCGATGGCCCCCACGCCGCCACTGAGCGATGAGAAGCTCGTGGGGTGACAAGGCCGAGGCACCAGCCATGAAGCCGCACGGCTGTAGTGAGCGTGGCCGATTGTGGATTGCGGATTGGGGATTGTGAGCGGTACACGGGGCAGAACCGCAACCTCGAGCGGAGCGGCGCAGGCAGTATCAGGGATTGTCCGCGGATGGCTGGGTCGAAGTTGTCCCGATCTGATCGCGTTCCGGAACCACCGCAACGAGTGGCACCGATGGAGTCAAACGCAACACTGTGGCACCTTCGCCACCGGTTACTTCTTCGTTAAAGCTCTCACCGATGATGGTCTTCATGCGTTCGACGCACCACCGACGCTCGGCTGTGGCATCCTCCGCCGAAAGCCGGTCGAACCAGCGGGCCAGTGTTTGCAGGCACACCAACCGCGTTGTACGGACGGCGTCGGCGCGTGCCGTCTCATCCTCGATCCATTCACGCGAGCGTTCCTCGAACTGCAGGAGCAACGCCAGCGCCGTGGCCGGACTGCCGCGGTCGCCCACGAGGCGACAACGCAGGAGCCGGGCGAAAAACACGTAGGGCATCGACTCCGGTCGAAGATCGGCCAGCGCGAGGTCCAACGCGGAAAGGGCGGGTCCGAAATCCGACTCGCGGCTGCGAAGGCAGGCCTGCCAGAAGGACGCAGCGGCCGCTACCTGACGGTTCGAATCCTCACGGAGCGGTGACAACCCGGAGGCAGCCCGGCGCGCGGCTCGATCCGCTTCGCCTTTTTCGGCGGGAATCAGATAGGCGCGAAGGGCAGCCGAGAACGCCTTCAACGTACTCGACTCGTGGCGCCATTGGGTGAGCTTCTCATCCGGCGCGTCCTCTCCCCGGGCAAGGTCATCGATCTCGACGCCGGCCTGGGCAAGAAAACCGTCAGCGCGGTCAAGGGCCTCGGTCAGTGCCGCTACGTCAAGCTCGTTCTCGCCGTCGGCAAGGTGCAATACTCGTCGAGTGCAGTTCGGTTCGATCTGATAGGCCAGGATGAGGTTGGCCGCGGAGATCCACAGCTCAACGCGAGCGCCGGCCAGGTCCGTCTTTTGAGCGAGATCGGCCAACGCCGCCGGGCGATCGGACATCGACCGGACATAAGCCGTTTCGTCGTCGAAACCCGGCATCGGCGCGAGCCGAACACGCGGCATCGCCGGCATCGTGGCAGTGGCTTCAGCTACTGCCGGGGCGGCGGTGCCGGCAGGTTTCTCGACGTCCTGTGCCGCAACCGGCTGCACCCAGGCGGTCAAGGCCAATGCAATCGTGCCGAACAGACATCCCATGATCATCGGAGTTCACTCCCGCCCAGCAGAGGGCTCGTGTGGAGTGTACCGAACGTTGTCACTCCGCGAAACTGTCCTGTCGGATCCGGTACGGACAGCATTTGCGTAACGGGCCGTATTCCCCGAGCGAGCGCCGTTTCCAAGAAGGTATTGTCGGTTTCGCTGGTCATTGTAGCGGCCGGCGTCCCCGTCGGCCGTCATGTGGCACAACCACCCTCGACTGTGAACCGCCCGGGAAAACGGCCTGCGGGGACGCAGGCCGCTACTATCTCAGTAGGACGACAGAATGACACGATGCCACAAAACATGGCCACACCCCCTTGGCGCTCGCACTCGCACATCACGTTGACTACCCAGTGCCGCGCGACTAGAGTTCAGTGCTGAGTAATTGTCCGGGAGGTTTCCCGAGTGCGGTCTCCTCCCCTGGTTCCATGCCCGCCTTCCATGTGGGCTTCACAAGGAAGCCTCCACGACCGCATTTTATGGTTGACCCGATAGAACCATCCGGGGGCCCCGAGGCTGGTGCGAGCCCGCATCATGCACCAGCCGCCTCCAGATCTGCGGATGCATCCTTACAGGGGATGGAAGGAAACACTCGGTGTGGGGATGCGATCTCTCGTCAAACGGACGGAGATGCAGGACAGGGCGGCACGACCGGCACACATGCCGAAACCGGCTCACGGAACGCCGAGGCGATGGCGGCCCTTTCCGACACGGTCGTTCCTCGTAGGGCCGGGCACGAAGGGTCTGCCCCACTGAATCTGTCTGGGCAAGCGGTTCTGGCGGCCTGGGTCATCTCGATCTGCGTACATACGGTGGCGTTTGTGGGCATGATCCTGCTGGTGTTTCCGTTCACTCCGCAGAACAAGGCACGGGATCTGCCGACGGCGCGGACCTCGATTGTCGGTCCTGTGGATTCGGCGTCGTTCGTTCCATCGCCAAAGCAGGACCTTACCAGGCCGATCGAGGTGCCTCTTCTGCGGGAGCAGCGCCCCGTCCCCAGGGAGTTCACCGACCTGTCCGAGCTGACGACCATGAAGAAACCCGAACTGCCGATCATCGGGATCGGTGCGGGAGGAGATTTCGACTCGTTCCGACTGCCGATGGACATGGGCGACAGTGCGGAGTTTTTCGGGCTCGGCGGTTCCGCGCGGGGCACACGTAGAATCGTGTACGTCGTCGACCGGAGCGGCTCGATGATCGACAGCTTCGTGTTCGTGCAGGCCGAACTGAAGCGTTCGATCTCGGCGCTTCGGCGCAGCCAGAAGTTCCATGTCATCTTCTTCAACTCCGGACCACCTCTCGAGAACCCACCCGGGCGACTGGTAAGCGCGATCGAGGCGCACAAACAACAGTTGTTCGAGTTCACCGATACCGTCATCCCCCGGGGGGATACGAAGCCCGAGCGGGCACTCGAGCGCGCGTTGTCCATGGAGCCCGATCTGATGTATCTTCTGTCCGATGGAATCGACTTTCGCCCCAGCCTTTTCCAGGCGCTCGAGGCATGGAACAAGAACCTGCGGACGAGGATCTTCACGATTGCGTATCTCGACCAGACCGGGAGCGAGCTACTCGAAAAGATAGCGCGGGAGCACAACGGCGAATTCAAGTTCGTCTCCGAAGATGACCTGCCGTAAATCCATCCTGTCGAGATTCCTTGCGTGGACCGTCCCGCCACCGCCGGCCGCGGACTGCGACGGGCATGCACGTCCGCGCAGATCAAAGCCCGCAGCTCGTCATGGGAACCGCCCGTCGACCGTCGTCGTTTTGCTCATCGGGCTCGTTGCGACTACGCCCGTCCGTGCCGATCAGATCTTGATGGGAGAATTCAACTACACGGGTGCGAGGATCGTGGGCATGGAGGACGGGAAACTGCGATTCCGCAGTGCGGACGGGGCGCTGCGCAACGTCTGGCTCGACGAGGTCCAGCTCATTTTCGTGGACCGCCGTGGGATCTTCGACGACTTCAATCAGGCCGAGAAATTCCACGCCGCCGGCCAGTCCGATCGAGCCGTCGTGCGGTACGGCCGCGCCTTCCGATTGGCGGAGGATTTCTGGGCCGACGTGATGGCGGTCCGCATGGTGCTTGCATGCGATGCGGCAGGGCAACTGGATAACGCCGTGATGAACCTGGTGCGGGTTGCGCTCGGGGAATACGCCGGTCCAGCCGCTGCGGCACGGATCTTCCCCGGGGCGATTCCCGAGAAGCGATCCAACCGCTCGCAACGTGCCGTCGAACACCTTCAACGCGCATTGTCGAAAGACCCCCACGAGAATCAGCTCAGTTTGTTCGAGCTTCTCCGCTACGAGATACTCAGTCGGACCGGAGATGCGCGAGCTGCTGGGGCGGCACCTCGTATTGTTGGACTGACAATGTCAGTTGCCATCCGAACACCCGAGGTCTATGCGATCCAACTTCGCGCTTTGCGTGAATCTCTCGGGGCCGGTGAGGTCGAACCGTCAGAGTTGGCTGGGCTGAATCACGCCATCCGGGATTGCCCTCGAGCCATGCTGCCGGACTTCCTGCTCCTGAAGGGTGAGACGCTTCTGCGGACGGCCTCGACGCGCGATGATCTCATCCGTGCCGCCTGGCCGTTTCTTCGTGCGGCGATTCATTTTCGGGACAGCCCACAGGCGCCGGAGGGGCTGTACGGGGCCGCGCTTGTGCTCGAGCGGGTCGGTCGCACGGACAAGGCCGTGGATTTGCTGGCAGAGTGTCTGGCGCACAAGAGGATATCAGAACAAGTTCGGACCACGGCGGAGGCGGCACAAGTGCGAATGCGGTCCGCCCCACCGCCGTAGAGCCGGATCAACATGGCACCGTCGTGATGGACGGATGTCAAACTAGAGCAAGCTCTATTTTTCTGTAGCGGTTGGAACGTGATCCGGCCCGGGGCTTGTGGAGATTCTGGTGCTACACAAAACCGGAAAATGCTGTAAGGAGAACACCGTGCTGATGCGAGTGGTATGCATGGTCGCGGTCCTGGCCGTTGTGGCGGTAATGATGTTTGCATTGCCGGCGTTGGCTCAGACCGGAACCGACGAGGGAGCCGACTCCGCGAGTCAAGCGGCGGAGGTCAAGTACTTCGACTTCTTCGTGGTCAAGGGCGGGCCGATCGCGTTCGGTCTGATCATCCTGTCGGTCGTGACCATTGCCCTGACCATCGAACATTGCCTCTCCATTCGCCGTGCGACGATTGTCCCGACCGAGGCCGCGAACTACGCCAGATCACTCATCGAGGAGAAGCAGTACCTCGACGCCATCCGTTTCACGGCTGAAGACCCGAGCATGCTCGGATACGTGCTGAACGCGGGTCTGATCGAGGCCTCGAACGGATACGCGGCCATGGAGCGTGCGCTCGAGGAGACGTTGGACGAGCGTTCGGCGCGGCTTTTCCGCAAGACGGAATACCTGAACATCATCGGCAACGTTTCGCCGATGATCGGTCTGCTGGGTACTGTGACGGGGATGATCCTGCTGTTCTCGCAGATCCACGCCGCCGACGCCTTTCCGGGTGCTCGGATCGTGGCTGATCGGATCGCCGTGGCGCTGATCACGACGTTCTGGGGGTTGGCCGTCGCCATTC
This sequence comes from Planctomycetota bacterium, assembly GCA_030622435.1. Lineage (GTDB taxonomy): Bacteria > Planctomycetota > Phycisphaerae > UBA1845 > UBA1845. Next base: position 16,985 of record JAUXGE010000017.1, on the reverse strand, counting down.
CGGCACTGAGCATCTACGCCATCTTCCGAAACCGGATCGACGTGTTGACGGCCGAGTGCGCCTTGGCGGCGGAGCAGATTCTCTCCGTCTTCAAACCGGGATCGGACGCATCGGCGAGTGGCACTCCGTTGACGGGAGAACAAACGACGTAGAGCGGCCTTCGGCCGCAACCGAGGGATGAGGGATGAAGGATGAAAAGAGGGAAACAAGACACCTGTGCGCAGGTCGCGGCTCTTGTCAAACGCACCTGTGTCGTGGAAAGGTGAACATTCAGTGAACCCGTCTATGGGTGCCATGCCCAAGCCGGAGGAAGTCCAGGAGGCCTGCAGTGAACCTCGAACATGGCCGCGCTGATCACTTGGAGTACCTGCATGCGAGGCGCGGACATGTGTCCCGTCAGCGAGGCGTTCACGGCTATCGTTCGCTTGGCCATGGCACCCCAGCAGGGACGGGTTTACTGGATGTTTACGCGGGAAGTGTCATGCACTCGACAGGCAGCTTGTTGAATCCTGAGTAGGGAGTTGAATCCGCGTTATGCGATACGGACGTCATCGTCGCCTCTCATTGACTCTGATGACCTTCAACGCCACCCCCATGGTCGACGTATTCTTTCTGCTCACGATTTTCTTCATGTTGGTTACGCGCTTCTCGTCGGCCGAGCAGGTTCCCATGGAGTTGCCCAAGCCGGCCGACAGCCGGGCGGGTGTCGTGCGGATGCCCGAACGGGTCGTGATAAACTGCCGGCTCGCCGACGTGGATGATCCGGGCGGACGGACCGTTCTGTACAGCATCGGTCCGAATCCGCCGCGACCGCTTGCGGTGATCGCGGAGCAACTTGCGGGTCTGAAGCGAGAATCCCCAGGGCTCAAGGTCGTGCTGCGGGCGGATAAGAGGCTACCTTATGAGGATGTCCGGGCAGTGATGCGCGTGATTGCCGACAATCGCATCGAAGTGTTGAACGTTGTCGCTCACGTTGCGGAGGAGTTGTGACATGAGTGAGTCACAGGAGAATCGCGACGGAAAGCGGCGACGGGAACGCGACCGGCCATCGCACCGATCCAGCCGGCGGCGGCGAGGGGGGGACCGGGGTGTGCCCATCGCCGTAAACCTCGCCCCGATGATCGACGTGACGTTTCTCCTGCTGATCTTCTTCCTGGTCACGACGACGTTCGAGCGGCCCGAAGGGGTTCTGGCCTCGGATTTGCCGCGTGTGGGCGGTACGCAGGCGGTTCCGCTTCCGATCAGCCCGATTGTGGTCCGCATCGCGCAGACCGGTCCGGGCGTGGACGACTACACCATCCGTATCGACCGTTTCGAGGGTCGGTTCGACAGGCTGGATGCATTGCCTGACGTGCTTCGCCGGATTCAGCAGCAACCCGGCTTCGACAGAGAGACACCGGTCGTGATCATCGCGGATGATGACATCCGGTGGGATCATGTCGTCGGCTGCTGGAACGCCGCGCTTAGAGCGGGATGCGAGCGCATTGCCTTTGGAGAACCGTAGCGTGCGATCGATTCTCCAAACCGCCGTCGTGCTCGCCGTCATTGCAACTGCGGCCCACGCCGACGGCCCGATCACCGACCGCACCGAAGAACCACCGGAGGAATCCCGCCTGAGCAGGTCCGCGTTCCACGCGGGTCTCATGGAGCGTGGACTCGCCGAACTCCTCGAGCTGCATCTGCGGGATTTCCCGCCGACCAGCGAGATAGAATCGCTGCTGATGATGCGCGAGATCAAGCTGGCGGAGTCGGCCGATCCGACACTTGGCGAAGAGGACCGACTTGCCGCGATCCATGAAGCGAACAACTTGCTCGAGCAGGTGATCAAGGAGGCTCCGCAGGATCGGCACCGGTTCGAATGGCGTTTAACGTTGGCGCACTCTCTGATCTACGACGAGGCGGAGCCGTTCCTGACGAACATCCTCTATCGCGGTGGCCATGCGGAGGACCGCAGAGAGCTGCTGGACCGATCCGACCGCGCAGTTCGCGCTCTTGCGACGTTGCTCGCCGAGTTGCAGGTGGAGTACGAACGCATCGACAAACTGTCGATTCGTGAATTCGAGAGATTGGCGGGTGGGGGATACGTCGAGCAACTCGATCGCCTCGCGCCACGCGCCGAGTATCTGCTGCTCTGGGCGTGGCTATACAACGCGCTGCCGCGTGACGACGCCGATCCGACGCGCGCCCGACGACTGCACGAGGTTCTCGATGGGCTCGAAGAGCATCCAGCGCTGCTCTTCACACCGCACCAAACGAGCGGGGTGCAGGTTCAGACGCTGCTGCTGGCCGGGATGGCTAACCGTCTGCTCAACAGGCACGAGCGGGCTCGCGAACACCTCGATCGTGCCCTTTCGGTTGCCGAGGGATTGGAAGACCAGTCGGGGCGCCTGCGCATCGAGTGGGCGGTGACGCTCGCGTGGATCGAGCGAATTCGCAATGACACGGAGGCTGGGCGATTCGAACGCGCATTACAACATCTGCATCGCTTTCGCGACCAGGTGAGCACGACAACCTCCGATGATGCGTTCGGGATGGAAGTCGTGGGCGTTCTGCTGGAGAGATGGGTGCTTCTTAGCCGGGCGGTCTCCTCGGACCAGGACAGCCGGCCGACGGACGCCGCTCGATACCGGGAGAATGCCTGGCAGGTCATCGAGCGGCTGGCTCGCGATCATCCCGACCACCGGGACGAACTGTACACGACCTTGTACGGCATGATCGAGCCCGATACCGATCCTGCACAGCTCGATCCCGTCGAGAATTGTGCCCTGATCGCCGGGCTGCTGTCCGAGGCGAGCCGATCACCAGACGGAGAAGCCGCACTCCTGGATCGCGCCGTCGTGGTCGGGGAACGGTTCCTTGCCGACACGACACGGACCGCCGCATCGCTGCGACCGGAAATTCTCTACAACCTCGCCGTTGCGCACTATCGTCGAGGCAGGCTGGCAGCGGCCGTAGAACGATTCCTCGAGATCGTGGAGGATCATCCGAGATTCGGTCGGGCACGGCAGGCGGCGACGTTCGCCGTTCAACTGGCGGCCGAGCTGCACGGAGACCCGAGCTTGCGCGATCACCCCGAGGTGACGGCGCTGTATCGGCGCACCCTCGAGGCTCTGCTCTCCAGCCATAGTGACACGGAGGCGGCACGGTATTGGCGTTTCTACTACGCCCAGTTGCTGGACGAGCAGGAGGAGTATGACCTGGCCGCCGCTCAATACGATCTGGTGGATAAGTCGCACGAGCACTACCTGGACAGCCTGTTCTATCGCACCCGGTGCCTGGTACTGTCACTGAGGCGCTATGCCGGCGAGCACCCTCTGGACAGAACCGGTTTGGATCAACGGACCGATGAAGTCCTGCTCGCACAGAGATCGTTCGTGGTACATGCATCAGTGGAACCGGACGGCCCCCTGGACCCGGACCGCGCCTCGACCTTGCGCCACTTGCTAGCACGTGCGCGCTTGCTCACCTCCGAGGTCCACGTCATGCCGCATGCAAGCCGCCCCGCCCGCGCGCTCGAGTTGCTTGCCGATTTCGAGGATCGATTCCCCGATCAACGAGCACTCACCGGGCGCGTCTGGCGTGTGCGTCTGCTGGCTTACGAGAAACTCGATCGGTTCGACGAGGCGACGCGGGCGATTCCGGCCTACGTCGAAGCCGATCCGGATCGCGCAGGGATCGTGCTGCAAACGCTCTATGAGAGCGTGGTCGAGGACGTCGAGACTCTCCGAACCGCTGGTGACACTAAAGCGGCACAACAGAAAGCGGAAACCGCCCTGGTGCTCGCTCGGCAGATTCACAACTGGATCATTCGAACCGATGCCGGCAGCGACGAATGGGATCGCCGCGCCGTGGCGGTGCAGCTGGCCGAAGCCAACCTGCGGGCAGGTCGCTATGGGCAGGCGCGCGAGCTGTTCGACCCGCTTATTGCGGACGCCGGCGGAGGCGGATCGGCCGTAGCCAACCTGGATGCGCGCGTGCTCTTAGGCTACGCGGAATCACTGTATCAACTCGGGGAATTCGAGGCCGCATTGCCCGAGTTCAACCGCCTTGCCACAAGACTGCGATCCGACGACCCGATAAGGTGGAAGGCGCTGTTGCGGGACTTGCAGTGTCGCACCCGTCTTGAACATCCTCCGCAGGGGATCACGAAGGTCATCGAGCAGCAGATGCGGCTCTACCCCGAGATGGGTGGACGGCTCCTCACGCCCCAGTCCGACAAACTGCTTCGCGAGAATCAGCGCCGCCTCCACACCCGACCGTGACGGCGCGTTGACCCCTGACGGGGGTAACTCTACACTCCACTTGTGCACGAGTGGAGTGAAACGACATGCTCAGAGCCAACCAACTGGACGTCGATCGCGCAATGCTGCTGGTGATCGACCTACAGGACAAGCTCCTGCCGTTCATCCGCCACAAGGACCGCGTCCTTGCGGCCGGTAGGAAGCTGCTCGAGGCGACATCCGTCTTCGGACTGCCCGTGCTCGCCACCGAGCAATATCCAAAGGGGATCGGATCGACCGACGAGACCATCCGGCGTTGTCTTGATGCCGCAGGTGCCAAGGTCCTCGAGAAAACGACCATGAGCGGATGGGCCCAGAGGGAGGTGCGCGACGCGGTTTTTGCTGTCGACAGGCCCCAGGTTGTCGTGATCGGTATCGAAGCGCACATCTGCGTGCAGCAGACAGTGCTCGACATGGTCAGCCGCGACTTCGACATGTTCGTTTGTGCGGATGCGATCGGCTCGCGTGGACGGATCGACTACGAACAATCGCTCGAACGAATGAGGCAGGACGGCGCTTTCGTGACGACGGTCGAGAGTGTCCTGTTCGAGCTATGCCAGAGGTGTGACACTCCGAAGTTCAAGGCCATGCTCGATGTGGTAAAGGCCTCTCCGCCGCCTGACGATTGATACGGCGTGGGTGGTCGCGGAACATGGGGTCCGTCACAGAATCGGTGGGTGGGGTCGCAGGCTGAAGGCCTGCTCGACAGTAGACGGGGGCAAGCGTAGCGCCGCCCCCGGATAGTGCCGCCCCCGAATCCCCCTACCCTGAAAGGGTAGTCTATTCTCTGCGGCGTGTGCGACTGGACGATTATGCGAGCCCTACAGGCTCGAATGGGTCATTGGGGTTCACGAATCCGTGGGCGGCGTTCCGGCTCTGCCGGACTTGCCCACGGCTACTATAGGTCAGCCTTTCAGGCTACATCAGCGTACTGCGCTGAAGCCGCCTAAACTGTCATGGACCCGGGAACATGTGAAGCACGGTACAAGGAACCGGTCAGAAGCGATGGTGGACGAAGACTACGTTGACCAGGAGTGGGTGGAGGACGAGGGCGATCCCGCGGACGACGTGCTGATGTGTCCCTCATGCGGTGCGTCGGTGCACGAAGATACGCAGCAATGCCCGCATTGCGGCGATTGGATCATCCCGGTCTGGCCCGAGTCGCGCTCAAAACGGTGGATTTGGGTTGTGGCCGCCATCCTTGCCATATTCGGTTTGCTCATGATTGCAGTTAGCTGACTAGCACAGGCAATCCCGCTCTTTCAGATAGGGTGTGGCCAGATTCCGTGGCACTGTGTCATCATCTCGTCGTCCTGAAACCGTAGCGGCCTGCGTCCTCGCAGGCCGTCTTCCCGGGCAGGTGACGGGTGGCCCATGGATTTAGCCGTGGGGGAGTCGAATTCCGCTTTGCAGGTGAGCCACGCCCTTTGATCGGCAACGAGCATGGCCACGCAAGCGTAGACCGGGTACAGACAAGTTTTGGCACAGGATCAAGTATCCGAGCATTGCCGACTATATGACCGTGCGCGACGCGCCGCCACGCGGGAATACGCCGAAGGGCGGGAATACGCCGCCGGGCGGGAATACGCCGAAGGCGTTTCGGCCTCCAGCCCAGGGTTGCCGCAGGGCGGCTACCCTGGGATCATGGTCGACGGATGAGAGAACAACCCCAACGGGGTTGCGCCAAGGTAACGACATCCTATGCCTCAATCGCCGTCCGCAGTCTATGTCCATTTGACCTTCTCCACCCAAGATGAACTGACGGAGCTGCTGCACAAACACCACATTGAGTTTGACGAGCTGTTCGTATGGGACTAAAGCAAGCAAGCTACGTACTTGCCATTGGATTTCGGCATCCGCTGGGCGCGACCCCGATGGGGTCGAACTGGAAAGCCAATATTCACGTTCCCAGGGTAGCCGCTTCGCGGCAACCCTGGGCTGTGGGGCGAAACGCCTTCGGCGTATGTTGGTGACCCTGATGCCAGCGTTCCCCGGTCGTCACCGGCGCCGAATCGCGGACAAGTGTCAAAGAGTACGTGCACCCCCACGTCATCGCACCTGCACCGTGTTCGTTGGGGTGTATTGGGTGTTCACGCCATCAACAGCGGCCGACCGGCCGTCACGACCACGGCCGCATAGACTTCGGCAGCTCCACCATTGCGCAGTGCCTTTGCGCACTCGTTGAGGGTTGCGCCGGTCGTCTTGACGTCGTCGACCAGCAGAACGCGGGCGTCCTTCATGATCACTCCACGGCGCAGCCTGAAGGCGCCGCGAACATTCTCCTTGCGCTTGCCGTAGTCGAGTCCGATCTGGTGTGGTCCGCCGCGAACACGCTTCAGGACTGGTGCAAGTGGCAGATCCACGCGCTTCGCCACGATCCGTGCCAGCGCCTCGGCCGCATGCAGCGGCCGACCGAGACGATGCCTCCAATGGGTCGGCACCGCAACAACGGCTTCGATCCGATCCCGCCAAGGTGCCGCGTGGACGGTGTCCGCCACCCATCCGCCCAGGACTGGTCCAATTTCCTCCCGCCCGCCGTACTTGTACCTGCGGATGAGCCACCCGAGCCTGGATACATCCCTGGGGTCCCGGTCATCCCGGTGCGATTCATCGTGGTACGGGCCGACGCGGACAGTCGCGGCAGTGTAAGGGCGGCTGTGGCGACACCACTGGCAACGCCCATCCGAAACCGAGTATGGCGCAGCCGACGCGGCGCAACGAGGACACGCGGGTGTCTGCCGGTCCCGATCCAGCTCCATCACACAACTCTCACAAATCGGTAGATGGCTCGCCTCCGGACGCTCTCCGCAGAGGATGCACCGTGGTGGGAAGATCAGATCGACGCCGGCTCGGCCCGAGTGCCAGATAGCCCTGGACACCGCCCTGAGGATCAAGGAATGTGACGATATAACTGGCATTTCCCAATAGTCGCCCGATAGCTATAGTATACGCGATGCAAACGTTGTTGCCTCCCGGAGGCTTCCGGGCCGACCTACGTGCTCCCTCGGAATCGGATAGTTGACACAATGCAGACTAGGATAGTGCTCGCGCTGATCGTCGGGGCGTCGGTGCTCGCGCCGGCTCCGGTAGAGGCGCAAATGCCTGCAACCAAAGTGGTTGTGGCGCAAGCCCGCAGGGTTCAGGCCCCTTCCACGATCAAGGTCGTCGGGACGGTCGAACCGGTTCGGCGGAGCAAGGTCAGCACGGAAATCGCCGGTCGAGTCGCCGAAATGCCTGCCCGTCAGGGAGATTTCATAGATGCTGACGGGATTCTCTGCAAGCTCGATACGGATTTGCTGACACTTCGGCTTGCCGAGGAGCAGGCAAAGCTTGCAGCCCTGAAGGCACGCCACGAGGAGCTTCTTTCCGGCACGCGACAGGAGGAGCTGGTCCGACTCGGGGCGCTCAAGGATGAAGCAGCGGCCCTCTGTGAGCGCTGGAAGTTCGAGATGGCTCGTATCGAGGGGCTCTACGCAGGGCGCGACTCCAACGACAAGGAATACCAGGACACGAGGGCGGATTTCCGCGCCGCGGAGAGACGCAAGATCGCCGCCGAAGCCGCCTACAACCTCGGGGTAGAAGGGCCTCGGAAAGAGGTGATTGCGCACGCCCGATTCGAGGTGGCCCAGCAGCAGGCGGTTGTCGATCAGATTGCCACCGACCTGGAGAAGGCAGTGACTCATGCCCCTTTCGCGGGGCACATCGTCGATCGATCCACTGAGGTGGGCGAATGGATCGACGTCGGTGGGCAGGTCGTCGAGATGGTCGACCTGTCGTCCGTGCTGGTGCGGGTGGACATGCCGGAATCGGCTTTGCCGTACCTGCGCATCGGACACGAGGCTCGCGTGCACGTAGACGCGCTGGGCCGTTCCTTCACGGGCCGCATCAAACACGTCATGCGCCAAGCAGACCCGAGCGCCCGCACTTTTCCCGTCGAGGTGGATGTGGCGAACGAGGAGGGCCTGTTGGCCGGCGGCATGTTCGCGCGAGCGACTTTGCCTTGCGGTTTGGAGGAGGAAGTGACCGCAGTGCCCAAGGACGCGATCCTGGTCAAGGAAGGTGTCACGTACGTGGCCCTGATCGTACCGGGACGTGGTGGGGGCGTCAGCGGCGTTCTTTCCCCGATAACCGTGGGTGCCGATGTGGGAGAATGGATTGCCGTCACCTCCGGCAACGTACACGAGGGCACGGTCGTGATCACGCACGGCACCGAGCGCATCCTCCCCATACCTTCACCCATCGAAATCGTGGACGAACACGGTCGTCCGGCCGCCTTGCCGCGTAGTGACACTGTAGCGGCACAAGAGAGTGGTGGTTGATGGGCGTCATCCGCTTCGCCATCGAGAACCCCGTCAAGGTCGCCGTCGGTGTGATCCTGCTCGTGCTGTTCGGCCTGCTGAGCGTGCTCCAGGTGCGCGTCCAACTGACGCCGGACGTCGACCGCCCCGTCGTAACCGTTCAAACACACTGGTCCGGCGCGAGCCCGCAGGAGGTCGAGACGGAAATCGTCGATCGCCAGGAGGAGAAGCTCAAGAACGTCAGCGGGCTGACGAAGATGACGTCCACGTGCTCACAGAACAGTGCGCTGATCAAGCTCGAGTTTCCCGTGGGCGTCGACAAGGACGCCGCACTCCGAGACGTTTCGGACAAGCTCCGCCAGGTCACCGGCTATCCGGAAGAGGTCGATGAGCCGACGCTGACCGCCACCGACAGCGATATGGATGCCACCATCGCATGGATGATCCTCTATGCGAAGGGTGGGCAGGACATCTCGCATCTCAAGACATTCATCGAGGACAACGTCAAGCCGATCCTGGAACGCGCGGAAGGAATCAGCGAAGTGCCGGTGTACGGTGGGCGCGAACGAGAGATGCAGATTGAGATCGACCCCTACCGCCTGGCCGCTCGCGGTCTGAGCTTCCGCGACGTCGAAAACGCGCTGCGGCGGCAGAACAAGAACATCTCTGCCGGCACGATCACCCAGAGCAAGCTCGACTACAGCTATCGCACCATCGGGGAATACCGTACGACCGAGGACATCGCCAACACGGTCGTTGCCTATCGGAACGGCGGCCCCGTCCGCGTTCATGATGTCGCCAACGTCGTCGATGGTTTCAAGAAGCCGATCAGTTTCGTGCGGAGCAAGGGCCGTCCGGTCATGGCGATGCCCGCGCGCCGCAGAACAGGGGCGAACGTCCTCTCGTCGATGGCCAATCTCAGGAGACAAGTCGAACTCGTCAACCGCGAGATTCTTCAGCCGCGAGGACTGGGCCTCGAACTCACGCAGGTATACGACGAGACGACCTACATCAAGAGCGCCATCTGGCTGGTCGTGAAGAACCTCTTCTTCGGTGGGCTCCTCGCAGTTGTCGCGCTGGTGATTTTCCTCCGCAGTGGAAGTGCCGTAGGGATCATAGCGGCAGCCATTCCAATCTCGGTCGTAGGCACGTTCTTTGTCATTGCCCTCCTGCAGCGCAGCCTGAACGTTGTGCTCCTGGCGGGCATGGCCTTTGCCGTGGGCATGGTCGTCGATAATGCGATTGTCGTGCTCGAGAACATCTACCGCCACCGTTCCATGGGCAAGAGCAAGAGCGAAGCCGCACTGGACGGAGCGCGTGAAGTCTGGGGCGCTGTGCTCGCCAGTACGCTGACCACCATGGCCGTCTTCCTCCCCGTAATCACCATCCAGGAAGAGGCCGGGCAGTTGTTCAAGGACATTGCGATTGCGATCGCGTCGGCTGTCGGCCTGTCGCTCATAGTGTCGGTCCTGGTGATTCCGCCGCTTGCCTCGCGTTTCTTTCATGCGTCCAAGGCCGCCGAAGGAGGCGACAAGCCCTGGCGCCTCGCGACGTGGGTCTCGAGGATGGTTGCGTCGATCAACTCGCGGACTGATCGTCGATTGGTGGTGGTGGGAGGTCTTTCCGTCGCAGCCGTTGCCGGAAGCTGGCTGCTTATGCCCGCGACCGAGTATCTACCCACCGGAAACAAGAACCTGGTATTCGGCCTTCTGTTCTCACCACCGGGCTATTCGATAGATGAGTACCGCCGGATGGGCCTAACCGTGGAAGAAGGTGACCCGGACGATCCGTACGACGGCATTCGACCAATGTGGGAAGCCGCCGGCGACCCGGAGCTTGCCAGGAAGCTCCCGTCTGTTGACATCAAGCTCGGCGTGCACGGCGGCACCACACGAACCGTGATCCCACCACCCATCGAGAACTTCTTCTTCGTGTCGTTCGGCGGCGGCGCGTTTATGGGCTGTACGTCCACGGAGCCCACTAACGTCCGCCCGTTGGAGTACGTGATGAACCGGGCCGGCTCCCGCCTGCCCGGTGTGTTCACCATGTTCAATCAGAGCTCCTTGTTCAATACCGGTGGGCTGCGAGGCGGGAACACGATCGACGTCGAAATCCGCAGTGACGATCTGAACGAGGTGGTGAACGCGGCGATCGTCATTCGCAACAAGATCCAGGAGTTGGGGTACGACCGGCCTTCCGCCACACCCGAGAACTTCGACCTGGGCCGTCCCGAGGTGCAGCTGGTCCCCGATCGGGTTAAGGCCGCCGACCTGGGGCTGGACGTACGCGACGTCGGGTTCATCGTTCAGGCATGTGTGGACGGCGCGTTCGTCGGTGAGTTCAACGATCGTGGGCACAAGATCGACATGGCACTGACGGTGGCGGGTACGGAGCAGGCCACACTGCAGGAGATCGCCCAGATTCCGATTCACACACCGTCGGGTCACGTGGTGCCGATCGCGGGTGCCGTTGAGTTCCACCGGACGACGGCTCCACAGCAAATCATCCACATCGAGGAGATGGGGGCCGTCACCCTGTCCGTCAAACCCCAGACCGGCGTTCCGTTGCAGGAGACCATGCGGCGCCTGATGGACGAGGTGATCGCGCCGCTGCGCCAAAGCGGGGCCGTTCCCAGCACCGTAATTACGGCACTGGCGGGGACCGCGGACAGACTGACGCAGACCCAGCGTGCGCTGCTCGGAGATTTCACGGGAACCGCCGTGCGGCCGAGACTCTTCGGGCTGTCGGTTCCGATCTCGATGCTGGTCCTCATGGCGTTGGTGCTTGTCGCGGGCGTTGTCACCCGCTTTATCTCCGGCGCGCGGAGGGCCGTGTGGACCGCCGCAATTGGTGTCATTGTCCTGTCACTTGTTTTCCTGGCGATCAACCCTGGTCTTGCGCTGATGGCCTTTCAGTCGCGGGCTCTACTCGCCCTGTTGATCACGTATCTGTTGATGGCCGCCCTGTTCGAATCGTTTGCGTACCCCCTCGTGATCATGTTCAGCGTTCCGCTTGCGGCCGTAGGCGGGTTCGCCGCTCTTCGCATCGTGCACGAGGTCAGCTTGTACGATGTCTCGTCGCCGATCCAGCAACTCGATGTGCTGACCATGCTCGGGTTCGTCATTCTGATCGGGATCGTCGTGAACAACGCCATCCTGATCGTCCACCAGGCGCTCAACAACATGCGCCACGAGGGAATGGAGCCGGCGCATGCCGTCGTCCGATCCGTGCAGACGCGCACGCGCCCCATCTTTATGAGCGCCATGACGTCGATCTTCGGCATGTTCCCGCTGGTCGTCATGCCCGGTGCCGGCAGCGAACTCTACCGCGGACTGGGCAGCGTCGTCCTCGGCGGGTTGCTCGTCTCGACCATCTTCACACTCGTCGTCGTCCCGGCCGTGTTCACCCTGTTCCTCGATTTTCAGCGATGGCTCCGGGGGATGCCTCACACCACAGCAAATGTCCATGAATGATCACTAACCGACATGGTCGTGGACCTGTCCAAACATGGAGTGGGGCTCGTGCCAGTCCGTAGGGTCGGAGGCGGAGCCTACCCAAGGTACGTACTACGGAGGATACACAATGCGCAGATTTGCTATAGCGGCAATGACTGTGGCTTTGGCCATCGGCACCACAGGCTGCATCGTGGTACTGGGTTCGTGGGACCTGCCGGGGCCCGCCAAGGTAGTGGAGATTGACGGCGAGCTGTATGTCGTCGATCTGGAGACTCAGCCCGGGTGCCCCATCCATTCCGGCGCTTAGATGGGTCGGACAATCGTGTCGTTGCGTCGCCGGCATGGGTGGGGGACGGACCCGTAGATTGAAAGGCTCGCGCTGTCAGTACATCGAAAAGGCGCACCGACCTTGCTGTGCCACCGGTTTTCAATCGATGCAAGCAAGGGTTGAACACCCCCGTGTCACACTTCTTCAACGTGCTGCTATCCAAGATCGGTCCCCCACCCTTACGCCTCGAATGTCGGATAGTGCTTCAAATGCGCGGAGGGCGTAAGGATGGGGCACACAGCGTAAGGATGGGGCACACAGGCAAGAGCACAGAGTAGTGTTGGAAAAGAAGTTATGACAGAAACGGAGGCCTCCCCGTTCCGACAGTGTGTAAACCACTTGGCTCATCGCGAATGCCATACCTCTTGTTTCTCTGCGATCTTAGCGTGCTCCGCGGTGAATAATGTGGGCTAGGCCACGCCCGCGAACGGGCGGATGTTCTTTACAAGGCTGTCGATCGTGACGGGTTTCTTCAAATCGAACGGCAGGAACACCCCGTGATTGTGGTCGCTGGCCAGGATGATCATCCGGTCATGTACGATCGCGTAGCCCGATTCTTGAGGTTGGTGCCCGCAGAGAAAGACGTCGGCATCGAGCAGCCCGCCCAGGATTTTCAATGCGGCCTTGGTCTGATACCGCCCCCAAACAAGCGAGTGAGCCGCGCCGCCGTCCTGCAGGTCAATCGGCGTCGGCGTGCGCGAGAGCACGGCCGGCTCGAACGACGGGAGCAGACGCGGGCTCGGCAGTGAATGCGAGACGAATACGCGGTTCGTGGTTCGACCGGCGAGCGGGTGCGATCGGATGAAATCCTCTATCGCGGTCATGACGGACTTTCCGGTGTCGCCGTAGGCGCCGAGCACGGCGTCTTCAAAATCCTTGGTGACAACCCGACCGTTCTTCGTGATCTCGTGTCGGTTTACCTGTGCCAGTTCGTGGTTGCTTTGCAGGAAGTGGACCTGATCCGGAAACTCGCATTTCAACCGGGCGGCCTCGAGAAGGACTTCGTGCGACGTGTCCAACCCGGTGATGGATTCGACCTCTTCGTGGATGATCTCGTGCAGGATGACGTGCCGGGCACCGGAGTGCTCCAGATCGCAATACTTGAGGAGCTTGGCGAAGTTGCGACGGTGTCCGTGCAGATCGCCGGTCATCACGAGCTGCCCGTAATCGGGAAACACGAGCAGCGAACCGTCGAGCAAGGGATCCTCACGGTTGAGGTCGGTGGCCCGGCGGAAGATGTCGGCGGCTCGGTCGGCGTCGCTCATGCTTCGTTCTCGTCGGGTTGAGTTCCTTCGTTATTCTGAGCCGGCTGCGACTCTCCGTTGACGGGAGAATCGGGAGCGAGTTGAAGCTGCGACCGCACACTTTCACGATACTGCATCCAGAGTTTCTGGACCACCGCAAGCCTCGCGACCACCTGGCCCATGTCGGCCGGACGTTCCGCCGGGTTGTCTCGACAGCACTCCATCACGAGCGCTGAAAGGGCAAGGGGGATCTTGCTGTTTCGCTCGATGGGCGCTATGGGCTTGCGCGACTTGGCCTTGTTGATGCCGACATGCACGTCCGGACCCCGGATGGCCGTCGGATAGGTCTCGGAGGTCAGCACCCAGTACATCGTCGCCCCCAGATTGAACACGTCGGTGCGCTGGTCGAGCGGCAGCCTCCGCACCTGCTCGGGCGCGATGTAATCGGGTGTACCCTGAATCCGCTCCTTACGGTGATTCGTCGGGCACGACTGACCGAAATCTATGATCTTAACGGTGCCGCCCTTGGCGATCAGGATGTTGGTCGGCTTGATGTCCGTGTGAAGAAAGCCGGCCTGATGCATCGCGTCAAGCCCTCTGGCGACCTTGGTGAACAGGGCCAGGAACGTCTTGAGGCGGTTGGGCAGGGCCCGCTCCATAGGGAGTCCGTCCACATACTCCATAACCAGCAGCAAATCTCTGAGCTGGAGCCGCTTCCGCAACCGGTGGATCGAGAAGCTCTGCCGCAGGCAGGAGTGGGCTAGCTTGCTGCTGACGCTGTACTCGTTCTCGGCCTGAGCGATGAAACGATCGTCCTCGGGACTTTCGCGACCGACATGCTTGACCGCGACCTGCTTGTTGGAACTCATCTCGACGGCCAGATAGATCTTCGAGCCCGCACCGGTACCGATCTGCCGTGTGATTCGGTAGCCGGGTAGTTCGCTGTTCAATGGCCGATTCCTCTCGTACCCCCTTGGGCAGCCGCGCACGCCCCAGTCAACACACTGCTCGATCGGCAGGCGCCCCAAAGTCGGTCGGTAAGCCGACACGGGTACCTCAACGCGGCTGTACGGGGGGAAAAACGGAGAGAATCGCCGAACCCGATAATGGGAGCCCCGCCTCAGCAGGGCCCACCCGGGGCTCCAGGCGATCCGCCTCAATCTCCATGCCAAAGGGTATCAATCTTCGGCCCACAAACCAAGCCCCGTCGTGGACGCTAAAATGATCGCATCGCCCGTCCGCCCGTTGCTATGCGGGAGTCCCCTGAATACCAGCCCTATAGCGGTCGAACGCGGTCACTCTGCTTTAGATTGACCGGCGCGCACGGCGGACCGTCGACAGACAACACCCCTTGCGGTCTGGGGATTCGTTGCGGCGTGGCGGAGGCCGTCATAGCATCAGTGAATGGTCAAGTTCGAGGTCGCGCAGAGAGACGGAGTTGCCCGTCGGGGCGTGTTGGCCACGCCGCACGGGAGGGTGGAAACGCCGGCATTCATGCCGGTTGGGACGGCCGGCTCGGTCAAGGGCGTGACGCCGGTCCAGCTCGTAGCGACCGGGGCTCAGATGATCCTCGCGAACACGTATCATCTCCAGCTCAGGCCGACGGCGGACGTTGTGCACGATCTGGGCGGCCTGCATCGGTTTATGGGCTGGGACGGTCCGATTCTGACCGACAGCGGCGGCTACCAGGTCTTCTCGCTCGGGGGCATCAATCGGATCACGGATGAGGGCGTCGAGTTCCGGTCCCACGTGGACGGTGCATCGATGCGGCTCGATCCGAAGATCGCAACGGAGGTCCAGAACAAGCTCGGCGGGGACGTCATCATGGCCTTCGACGAGTGCCCTCCTCTGCCGTGCGATGTGGAGACGCTGCGTAATGCCGTCAATCGCACGATTCGCTGGGCGAGAGCGTGTAAGGACGCCCACGCCCGGCCGGATCAGGCGCTGTTCGGGATCGTCCAGGGCGGGCTCGACCTCGGGGAGCGGGAGCGATGCGCCATTGCGCTGACCGAGATCGGCTTTGACGGGTATGCGATCGGAGGGCTGTCGGTGGGGGAATCGCACGAGGAGATGGTGGTGACGCTCGGGCCGGTGGCGGAGATGCTCCCGGCGGATCGCCCGCGATACCTGATGGGCGTCGGCATGCCGCGTGACATCGTGGCGGCGGTGCAGGCCGGCGTCGACCTGTTCGATTGTGTGCTGCCGACGCGAAACGGGCGTAACAGCCATGCGTTCACAGCGACCGGGATTCTGAGGATGCGGAACGAGCGGCACCGTCTGGACGCGGAGCCTTTCGAGCGGGATTGTGATTGCGAGACTTGCCAGCGGTTCTCGCGCGGGTACATTCGTCATCTGTTCAACGCGGGTGAGATGCTCGGGCCGACGTTGACATCGATTCACAACCTCCGGTTCTACCAGAGGTTGATGTCGAGTATCCGTGATCGGATTCACGACGGCCGGCTCGACACGGTCGCGGATGCGTACCCGATCGTCTCGGGTGCGGTGGAACCTGATACACTTGGTAAGGAAGCCTGATGGACTTTATATCGTCTCTCGTAGCCCAGACACCCGGTCCCACACAGAGCCCCACGCCTCAGCCCGGGGGGGGGGCAATGTCGTTCATGTTCCCCGCACTGCTGTTGGGCATGGTCGTGTTCATGCTGCTCAGTGCCCGCAGCCAGAAGAAGCGGGAGAAACGCGAGCGGGATCAGATGCACGCCGGCCTGACCAAGAACGAACGCGTGCTGACCATCGGCGGCGTCATCGGGACGATCATCTCGGTGAAGGACAACGAGGTCGTGTTGAAGGTGGACGAATCGACCAACACGAAGATGACGTTTCTCAAGACGGCCATCCAGCGCAAGCTGGATGACGATCAGCCTGCGGAATTGAAGAAACTCTGAGCCACCGCTCGCTTCACGGGGCCGGCGCGTCGCCGGCTTGCGTCGCAGAGTCCAGCAATTAGAGATGACGCTTGCTAACGGATAATTGCTCTTTGACCCCAGGTCTCTCTGAGCCGCGGGCTTCCACACGTGTGCCACTGCCGTGTCAGCAGTGCCGGAACGACAATAGTGCCGGAACGACGAGGACGTTGGAAGTCAATCACCGTTCAAGAGCAAAGGCATCCGGCGGCGACCCGGCTATATGACCGTGCGCGACGCGTCTATACGATCGTGTGCGGCTCGGTGCCGCGCGGGAATACGCGGCCGCACGGCAATACGGTGCCGTGCGGGAATACACCGCCGTACAGGAATACGGCGCCGAACAGGAATACGGTGGCGCACGGGAATACGCCGAAGGCGTTTCGGCCTCCAGCCCAGGGTTGCCGCAAAGCGGCTACCCTGGGATCGTGTTCGTCAAGAGAGAGAACAACCCCAACG
>JAUXGE010000406.1 GCA_030622435.1 Planctomycetota bacterium | reverse complement strand
CTTGCTCGTGTCGCCTGCGTTGACGGTCGGTCCCACTCGTTCTACGGTGGCCGGCGTTGCGCCGGGATTGCTCAGGAGGAAATCGCGAAAGGACCCCACGATGGAACCGATCTACCTTGACTACAACGCGACGACGCCGCTGGATCCAGCCGTCGTCGAGGCCATGAGGCCTCATCTCGATACGCACTTCGGCAACCCTTCGAGTGGTCATGTGTACGGCACGCGAGCGAAGAAGGCCGTGGAGACGGCCCGGAGGCAGGTCGCCCGGATGCTCGGTGCGTCCGCGGACGAAATCGTGTTCACCAGTGGAGGGTCCGAGTCGAACAACCTGGCCATCCGTGGTGTCGCCCATGTCCTTCGAGAGAAGGGCAACCACATCATCACGTCCGCAGTCGAGCACCCGGCCGTCACGGAAGTCTGTCGCCACCTGGAAACCGAAGGCTTCCGCATCAGCGTCGTGCCCGTAGACGAGACCGGCCTGATCGACCCGGTCGACGTCGAAAAGAGCATCACACCCTCGACCATCCTCATCACTATCATGCATGCCAACAACGAGGTCGGGACGATCCAGCCGATCCGCGAGATTGCCGAAATCGCCAGGCGACATGGCGTCCTCGTGCACACGGACGCGGCCCAGTCGGTCGGCAAGATCCCCGCAAAGGTTGACGATCTCGGTGTGGATCTACTCTCCATCGCCGGGCACAAGCTCTACGCACCGAAAGGTGTGGGAGCCTTGTACATTCGGACCGGGGTCAAACCGCAGAAGCTCATCTTCGGCGCCGATCATGAACGCGGATTGCGCGCCGGAACGGAGAACGTGCTCGCGATCGTGGGGCTCGGAAAGGCCTGCGAGCTGGTAACGCAGAGAGTGGAGCAACGCGCGGATCACATGAAGAAACTTCGGGATCGGCTTTACGATGGGATCAAGACCAAGGTCGGCGATGTCCGCCTCAACGGCCACCCCGAGAAGCGACTCCCCAACACGCTGTCCCTGTGCTTTCGCGGCATCGAGGCCAATGCCATTCTGTCGGAACTCACCGACGTGGCCGCATCCGCCGGCGCCGCCTGCCACTCCGATGAAGTCGTGATGTCGCCCACGCTCGAAGCTATGAAGGTCCCCGTGGATTATGCGATGGGCACGATCCGCTTCTCGACCGGCTCGTTCCTGACCGAGGCGGAGGTAGATCGCGCTGTCGAGGCCGTTGCGGACGTGGTTCGCCGGCTGCAACCGGAGGGCGATGGAGTCTCTTGCAGCGTCGACACCGGTGAGAAAGTCAAGCTAACCCGGTTCACGAGCGGATTGGGATGTGCATGTAAGCTGCGCCCTCAGGCGTTGGAGAAAGTCCTGGCCGCACTCCCACCCATGGGGGACTATCAGAACGTGCTCGTCGGGACCGATACGGTCGATGACGCCGCGGTCTTCCAGATCACCAGCGACCTGGCCGTCGTGCAGACGGTCGATTTCTTCACACCCGTCGTCGACGACCCATTCAGCTTCGGTGCGATCGCGGCGGCCAACTCACTCAGCGACATCTACGCAATGGGGGCCAAGCCGATCTTCGCATTGAGTATTGTAGGTTTTCCATCCAATCGTCTGCCACTGAGCGTTTTGGAGACTATTCTTCGTGGCGGGCGGGATGTGGCCGACAAGGCCGGCATTCCCATACTCGGTGGTCATACCGTGGACGATCCCGAGCCGAAGTTCGGACTGGTAGTGACGGGTCTTGTCCGCCCGGACAAGTTCTGGACCAACGTCGGCGCCAAGCCCGGCGACGCACTGATTCTCACAAAGCCCCTCGGCCTGGGTATCATGGCCACTGCATTGAAGGCCGGTTTACTGGATGAGACCAGTGAGGATCGCATACAGCAGATCATGATGACGTTGAATGACACTGCGGCCAATGTCCTGCGAGAGTTCGACGTGCACGCATGCACCGACGTCACAGGTTTCGGACTGCTGGGTCATCTGCGCGAGATGGCGATGGGCAGCGGTGTGAATGTCCGGATCGATCATCAATCACTGCCCATAATCGACGGCGCGGCCGACCTGGCCACCGGTGGCACGGTGCCCGGCGGTTCGGTGAACAACCGTTCCTTTGTCGAGCCGCATGTGGATTGGGATGATCGCGTCTCCGAGACAAGCCGCATTCTCGCCTGCGATGCACAGACATCCGGTGGAATACTGGCTTCAGTCCCCGATAAGGAAGCCGGTGCCGCCGTCGCGGCTTTGCATGACGCTGGCGTGACATCCGCCGTCGTCGTCGGGCACTTCACCGACCAAGGCCCCGGCCGCATTGCCGTGCAGTGATCCTGTAGCACAGTCGCCCGGACTGCACCGCGAATGACATCCCGGACGAGTGCGAACCGGATGCCGACGTCGATCTCGGAGACCTGGCGGAGTTCCAACGGGCGTTCGGCCGGTAACTAAAGAACGCAATCTGGTTGTGGATCGGGGACAAACTACGGTTCGCACAGCAACGGAGCGGCCCCAAACACCGGCGGACCCGGCGCTTGGGACGGAGAGACACCACCACCGTTTCCCGAAACCCGTTTAAGCCGAGGGTAAACCGCATGAAACCGGCGAGAAGAGCCCAATTGCGCCCGGCAGGACTCGAACCTGCGACCCCCGGTTTAGGAAACCGGTGCTCTATCCAACTGAGCTACGAGCGCTTGGCGTTTAACCGCCTGTTCCAACCAATGTAGATACCACACTTCTCGATTTCCGCAACCGCCAGGAGGCCGCAACGCCTCGCCGACGGGACCGTAGCGCAGGCTTCCAGCCTGCAAACACCGTACTGCCGACACACGGGCATTACCTTCCGCCAGTGCCAACCGACGCGACTTTGCGCTGTCCTGTCATACCGCCATACGATTTCGGAGAGTGCTCTGGCGATTCTTCGGGCGTATCGAGGCGGCGGGAGACTTCGGTGCTCCGCGTCGCCCGCTCTATGAACGAACGGTCCAACCGCCACCGGGACGCATTCCGCGAAACCGACGCACAGCGGGCTGCTGCATCAGGATTCAGGTGACAAAGATATCTGCACCCCGCACCGGGGATGTCCCCGAGACGAACGTTGACAGCCGGGAACACGTATACTGTAATGGTCTGCGATCCTACGCCGACGTAGCTCAGTTGGTTAGAGCGCCTGCCTGTGGAGCAGGATGTCGCTGGTTCGAATCCAGCCGTCGGTAGTCCATGTCTTATCGTGAGCCAAGAGCCTGCGGAAGATCATTCTCCCGTCAGCAGAATCGAGGAAGGCGGCACCGGTGGCCAGTCCGCCGGAGGCGCCGCCACAGGATCACGTCGACCAGCATCCAGCGACGG
>JAUXGE010000004.1 GCA_030622435.1 Planctomycetota bacterium | reverse complement strand
TCAGGTAGCGCAAATCAACGCTCTGAACGAGGAACTCGCCGCCGATGTGACGTGGCGTGGGGCCGAGCTGCTGGTGCGTGCTGGTGAACGGGATCGCGCGGTGAAGCTGTATCGTGCGTTTTCGGTCGAGCGTCCCCATCATGCCCTGGTTCCCCGGGCTTTGCTGCGGGTCGGTCAACTGCGTCAGCTTTCCGGGAGACTTCCGGAGGCCATCGAGGGGTACAAGGAATGTTATCAGCGGTTTCCACGCACCCTGGCCGGGGCGCGTGTTTTGACGCCGTTGGCGCGATGCTATCTGGCGATGGGGCCGGAGTACGAGGATCTGGCCGAGAAGACGCTACGTGTCGTGCTGGAGGAATCCGAAGTATTCACGCCGCAGGCTCCGGAGTTTGCCGACGCGCTGTTTCTCTACGGTGACGCGCTAAACCGGCGAGGCGATTTCGAGCGAGCGATCGCCACGCTCGAGGAGGTGCTGGAGCGTTACCCGGACGATCCGCGCATCGTGCGTGCGAGCTATCTTCTGGCGGATTCACACCGCAAGAGCGGTCTGGCGCTCAAGGCCGAGGTTGCGAGTGCGACGTCGGCGGGTGAGATCGAGCAGATGCGGTTGGAGTACGTCGCCCGCTTCCGGGCCTCGCAGCGGCTATACCGCCAGTTGGTTGCGGACTATGAGCTTCGCGATCCGACGGCGCTGAACCGCCTCGAGCGGATGTACCTCCGTCACGCATACCTTTACGAGGCGGACTGTTTCTTCGAGACCCAGGATTACGGGCGTGCCCTGAAGCTCTACGAAGAGGCGAGCGGGATGTACAAGGATACGCCGAGTGCACTTGCTGCGTACGTTCAGATCATTAACAGCCATGTATTCCTCGGGGAAAGGGATGGGGCACGGGCTGCGCTGGCTCGGGCGCTCGTGTTGGTTGATGCGATCTCCGACGAGGCCTTTGCAGATACGGTGTCACCGGAGACGCGGGAGGATTGGAGACGGTACTTTGGATGGCTGGGGGAGTCCGAGCTGCTGTGAATCATGATGCGCGAGTGGGTTCCCCCGTGGATTCCGGGAGACAGCTCGGCTTCAGTAGCGGATCGGCCCGGCGGTACCTGATCGTGAGTTGTCGCTCGGCGGTTGCGATGCGTGTCGAAGATTAGGACTGTGAGTGACGTGAGGAAGGGTGAGGTGACAGCGGTGGAGGATAGAGCCGGGATGCAAGGCATGGCTGCAGATGATGACATCGCCGGGACTGATGGCGTGCTGCGACTGCTGCGTGAGCAGGCGTCGTTGTATGGGCGTTTGGAGTCTCTTGCATCGCGTCAACGATCTTTGGTTTCGGGTGATGATGTCGGTCCGTTGCTGTCCGTGCTGGCGGATCGACAGAAGCTGTCGGAGCGGCTGACGCAGATTGCGACGCGGCTTTTGCCGGTGCGGCGAGACTGGGAGGCATATAGAGCCCGATTCACGCCCGATGAGCGTGTCGAAGCCGATCGTCAGCTCCATGAGGTTGGAGAGCGTCTCCAGCGGATCATCGAAAGTGACGAGCAGGATTCCCGTGTGCTGTCCGGGCGGAAGCAGGCGGTGGCCGCCGCGTTGCGGTCGACGCACGTCAAGGGGAGTGCGATGACGGCGTATCGAACGACGACGGCTCAAGCGGGCCTCCTCGACTGCATGAATGACGGAGTCTGATTTCAACGATGCCAGCGACCGTAACGACAGAGCCCGATTTGTCTTCAATCATCCAGGCCTACAACTCCGTAACGGAGAGGCTGAAACGTTCGCATGAGGCTCTGGCACGGGAGGTTTGCCGGCTTCGCGATGAGTTGCATGAGAAGAACAAGGAACTTGAGCGGCGTGAACGTCTGGCGGCATTGGGGGAGATGGCCGCCGGCGTGGCACACGAGATTCGCAACCCGTTGGGCGGGATAGGGCTGTATGCCTCGTTGCTCTATCGGGATCTGGACGATCGCCCCAAGGAGCAGGATCTGGTTCGGAAGTTGTCGGCGGGTGTGCGAAACCTGGACAACATTGTCGGGGATATCCTGGTGTTTGCCGGTGATGCCGCGCCGGATAGGGAGCGGGTCACCATGGGCGTAATTGTCGAGGCCGTGGTCGATCAGACCGCGCCAAAGGCCGAGGCGTCACGGATCAGGATAGACGTGGATCCATCCCTGGCGTCGGCGGAGGTTTTCTGCGACGCCGCTCAGATGGAACGGGCGCTGTTGAATCTGGTCCTCAACTCGATAGACGCGATTTCATCTGACGGACATATCCGGATTCGCCGAGATGATCGTCGAGCCGACGGGCGTTTTCTCCGCGTGTGGGTGGAGGACGACGGTCCGGGGCTCGATCCCGAGCTGTTGCATCGAATCTTCAACCCGTTCTACACGACGAAGCACACTGGAACCGGCTTGGGGTTGGCGATCGTGCATCGCATCGCGGAGATGAACGGAGGGTCGATCCGTGCGGGGAGTAGTCGGGGCGGCGGTGCGGCGTTCATGTTGTCGATTCCGTCGGCGGATGATGAGCTTGAAGAAACTTTGCCAGGAGGATCGGAGTAAATGTCCCGTATCTGTGTCGTGGATGACAAGGAAATTCTGCGGGAGTCGCTGGCGGCGGCGTTGGAGCGTGAAGACCATACGGTCAGCAAGTTTGCCGATCCGACCGAGGCGCTGGCTGAGATCAAGGAACGCCGTTTCGACCTTATTCTCTCCGATTTGAAGATGCCCAGAATGGACGGGTTGACGCTGATCCGTGAGATACGGTCGGCCGGCTGTGACACGCCCATTATCATGATGACCGCCTATGCGACGGTGGCGACCGCAGTCGAGGCCATGAAGCTCGGTGCGTTCGACTACATGCAGAAGCCTTTCGAGGCCGACACGGTGGTGGTACTTGTCGAGCGGGCGCTGGAGCACGCGCGTCTGCGCCGGGAGAACGAGGCCCTTCGCGCGTCGGTTGCCGACCTGCAGAGGCGCCACGAGCTCATCGGTTCCGGGCCTGCGATGACGGCGCTCCAGGAGCAGTTGGAGCGAGTGGCTGCCAGCCACGCGACGGTGCTTGTCACAGGTGAATCCGGAACCGGCAAGGAATTGGTCAGTGCCTTCATTCACCGGGCTTCGCCGCGCGCGGATCGGCCGATGTTGTGCCTGAACTGTGCCGCGTTGTCGGCAAGTCTCCTGGAAAGCGAGCTGTTCGGTCACGAGCGTGGGGCGTTCACCGGTGCCGACAGGACGCGCAAGGGGCGTTTCGAGTTGGCGGACGGTGGTACGCTGCTTCTAGACGAGCTGTCGGAGATGGCGTTGCCGCTCCAGGCCAAGCTGCTTCGCGTGCTTCAGGAAAACGAGTTCGAACGGGTTGGCAGCAGCGTCACGCGGCGTGTGGACGTGCGGGTGATCGCGACGACGAATCGGAACCTGGAGGAGTGGGTTGCGCAGAAGCGGTTTCGAGATGATCTGTACTACCGGCTGAACGTGCTGCCGGTGACGGTTCCGGCGTTGCGTGACCATGTGGAGGATGTCGAGGAACTGGCCGCCTACTTCCTCGAGCGTGCTGCCCGGCACGAGGGTGGTGCCGCATTGGAGATTGATCCGGATGCGATGCGGGCTCTGGTGGCTTACTCCTGGCCTGGGAACGTCCGCGAGCTGGAAAACCTCTGCCTTCGGGCGGGCACACTGTGCAAGACCGGGAGGATTACTGCCGACCTGATCGAACCCTGGTTGGGTTCGAGAGTTCCGGCGGTCGAGGGGTTGGGGCCGTTGCGAGACGGGCGGATGCTGGAGGATATGGAGCGGAGGCTCATCGAGCGGACGCTGACCAGATTCAATGGTCACCGTGCGAAGACGGCCAAGGCGCTGGGCATGGGCGTTCGGACTCTGGGCATGAAGCTCAAGCAGTGGCGGGAAGAGTCGCAGGAGCCGCAGCGGTCCCTGGTGACCGTCGGCGTCGGTGTGTGATGCTGTGGGCTCGGTCTCGCGGAGGGGTTTGAGTGCTGGTGAGCGGCTGGTGTCTGCATGGCGCAGAAACGGCCGATGCGCAGATTTTGCCGGTCGCGTATGGCGCGCGGAGTCCCTTGACCGGGCCAAGAGCGTGGTTTGTGCGAGTGGTATGGAATGTGCGATCGGGCGGTGAAGCCGAGATGTTGCGCCCGTCACGAGGTGTTTCGGGTGTGTGGTCTGTTCGGTCTGGATGGAGGTTGAGTCGGAAGTGTTTCTGTCATCCATAACGGATCGCGGAGCCACGCCCGCGCTGGTCAAGACCCTTGCGTATAGCCAGGCAAAGCTGAGTGTTATTGCGGAGAACGTCGCCAACATCCACACGCCCGGGTATCGAGCGAAGCAACTGGATGATGGGGCGTTCCGTGCGGCGTTGCGGAAGGCCTTCGATACCAGGGGGCGCGGCGGGAACAGGCAGTTTACCGTCGAGGTCGGCCGGGAAGTGCGGACTGACGAGCAAGGATACCTGGCTGTCACGCCGTCGGAGCGGCCGGTCGAACATACCCTGCACCACGACGGGACGAACCTCTCGATCGAGCGGGAGATGGCCGATCTGGCCCGGATCGGGATGTGGCACGATCTGGCGACGTCGTTGCTGCGGGACCGAACGGATAGACTGCGGAAGGCGATTCGCGGGCAAGTGTAATCTGATGAGGTGTAGGTAATGTTCGGTGTGCTGGATGTCAGTACTTCGGCTCTTGTGGCGTATCGGTCGACCCTCGATGTGGTCGCCGGCAACATCGCGATGAAGGATGCGGTGCGGTTTGAGGGTGGAGAGGCCGTTCCGTACCGACGGCGCGTTCCGCTCTTGGCGCCGGGTGATCCGTCGCGCGGTCGCGATGCTCCGGGCGTTCATGTGGCCGGGATCATCGAGGATCCGGCGCCTTTCGGTTTGCGATGGGATCCTGACCATGTGCATGCGGTCAAGGAAGGCGAGCACAAGGGCTACGTTCGTACATCGAACGTGGATTATCACACTGAGATGGTCAACGCGATCACGGCCGCTCGGGCGTACGAGGCCAACGTGACCGTGATGGAAATGGCCAAGTCGATGGCGGCGAAGACCCTGAGGCTGATTGGGTAGGCGCCGGTCGGTCGGTCGCGGGCCGTGGGAAGTGCTGACGTTCGTACAAGGAGAAGGTTTGCGGGATGACTGATCCGATCCAGATGCCGGGTTCGATTCAACAGATGCTACCGGTGTCGGTTGAACCGCCGGGAGCCCCCGCGGCCCAGGAGGTCAAGGGCAGGGACTTCAAGACGATTCTGCTGGAAAGTCTCGAAGAGGTGAACAAGCTGCAGCAGGAGGCGGATCAGGGTGTTCAGCGGCTTGTCACGGGTGAGACGGACAACGTGGCCGAGGTCATGCATGCCGTGAACAAGGCCGGCATCGCCTTCGATCTGCTGATGGAGATTCGGAACAAGATGACCGAGGCGTATCGTGAGATCCAGCAAATGAGGATCTGACGCCGCGTTTGTTTGTTGACGTGGCACATAGAATCCCGGACGCCGCGAGTTTCACCGGGTCCATCTGCGGGCTGAGAGGTGTTTGGTGTTTCCGGGTGTAGAGATCGGCGAGAGGTGGGACATGGAGGGTCGACCTGCCGCCTTTGACGTGTTTCCCGCGAAGTGCGGCATACCGTCGGTATTGACCGGGGGTGCGCATGGGTCCTCGAGGATGTAGCAGACGATGGAGCGACTGCGACAGTTACTCATCAACATCAGCGCTCAACTGAGCGTACTGACGATCTCCCAGCGCATTGCGATCGGTCTCTGCGCCGCGTTGGCCGCCGGGTCTTTACTTTGGCTGCTGCAATGGTCCACGGCCCCGGAGATGGTGCCGCTGGTCATGCGTGAATTCTCCTATGAAGAGTTGGATGCGGCCGAGCAGTCTCTCAAAGCCAACGGCATTACCTATTCGATACGTGGTACGAGAATGTTCGTCCGTACTGCCGATCGACACAACGCGCTCCGCCTGCTCCATACTGATGAAGCGCTTCCCGAGGGGAGCCTGTTCGATATGGCGAGCGTCGTGGAGGAGACGAATCCGTTTCAGTCGCCGGTTGCTCGGGAATTTGCTCAGAATTACGCGAAAGGCAACGAGCTGGCGAAAATCATCGCGACGTCGCCGGCTGTCAAGCAGGTGTCGGTGATCGTAAACCCGA
Organism: Planctomycetota bacterium; assembly: GCA_030622435.1. Taxonomy (GTDB): domain Bacteria; phylum Planctomycetota; class Phycisphaerae; order UBA1845; family UBA1845. Next base: position 28,854 of record JAUXGE010000004.1, on the reverse strand, counting down.
CCACAAAGCGTCGCCTCGGAGGTGTCACTGACACGCCGACGGCGTCTGTGGCCGTCACTCTGGCTCAGGGCAGGGAGATGAACCACAGGATGGTGGAGGCTTTTGCGAAGCTGGTGGCGGGGGCGGTTACGGGGCTCAAGCCACATAATGTGAACATCACGGACAGGCGCACTTGGAGGTCCTACAGTGTGCCTCATCCCGATGATGAGATCAGTTTCGATCTTCTGTCATTGATCAAGGAGCGCGAGGAGCACTTCCGCGCCAAGATTCTCAACAAGCTTGCAGACATCCCCGGCATTCAGGTTGCAGTCTCGGTCGAGCTGGATACGAACAAACGTGTGACACAGAACATCAAGCACGGTCTTCCGCAGCCCAGGCTGGAGACGGGCAGCTCGACTGAACAGTCTTCGGGCGCACCTGCCGCGGAGCCGGGTGTGCAAGCCAACCTGGGGACGGCTCTGACTGCGGGTTCCGGGGAACAAACGGGCACGACCGAAGAGACGACTGTCGAGAACTTCCCCCCGCAGGTTACACAGAGGGAAACGGTCGAGCAGATTCCGCTCACGACGAAGAAGGTGACGGCTGCGATCGGCATTCCTCGAAGTTTCATCGTCGGTGTGTACCGGGTGAAGTATCCGGATGTGACCGAGGGTCCCAAGGACGACAATCCACAATTCGTTGCCGTCCGCAACGAGCAGGTTGCGCGGGTCAAGGCCGGCGTCGAACGGATCGTGATGGCCGGGGACTCGGATGACGTCGAGGTGGATGTGTACCCCGACATGGAATGGACGGCGGAGGGCGGCCTGAGGAGTCGTGCGCCGGGAGTTGCGGGAATCGGTCCGTCGGGTGACGAGGCGTTCGATACGATCGGCATGGTGCGCACGTACGGTCCGCAAGTCGGGCTCGGGCTGCTCGCCCTCGTGAGTCTGTCGATGATGATGCGTATGGTCCGCAAGTCATCAGAGATGATGCCTCCACACCGCCGGTTCGGTGCCGAAGCCGGTGATCAGGGTGAGGGGGATGTACCCCTGACCGTGTCGTCGGGCACCGTCGGTCGAGCCGAGGTATCGGAGACGATGCTGACCGCCAAGGAGGTCGATCCGGAGACTCTGCGATACGAGGAACTCATGGTGGAAGTTTCCGAGATGGTGCGAAACGACCCGGGGGGTGCGGCCTCTCTGGTTCGGCGATGGGTTGCGGATTCCAAGTGATGGTCGTGTGGGATGGTCGAGCTTGTCATGAGGTAGGTTCGATGAGGCGATGGACTGGATGGCGGTGCTCAGAGTCTGAGGTAGTGCCCAACAGGGGCATCCGCCATCACGACGATCCGTTTCGGTAATCGGGAATGTCCATAGAACGGCAGACAAACTCTACAGGTTCCGACAGTGCGTCGGTGAAAGGTGTGACAAAGGCGGCGATTCTGCTCGTCGGCCTCGACCGGGATTCCGGAGCCGAGGTGCTCAAGCACCTGGACTCGGACATCGTGGAGGATATCACGCGCGAGATTGCGCAATTGGATCTGGTTGATCCGGTGCAGCGTGGGAAGATCATCGAGGAGTTCTACAACCTCGCCCTCGCGCGCCAATACATGAAGCAGGGTGGTATCCCCTATGCGCGGGCATTGTTGGAGAAAGCGCTTCCGGCTGACCAGGCCAGCTACATTCTGAAGGTCATCGAGCACGAAGTGAACAAGCGACCGTTCGCCTTCCTGGCCAAGACGGACGCCGAGAACCTGATGACGTTCATTCAGGACGAGCATCCGCAGACGATTGCGCTGATTCTCTCGCATGTCACACCGGACAAGTCGGCGGAGATTCTGGCCGGTCTGCCGCTGAACAAGCAGCTCGAGGTCGTGACCCGCATTGCCAACATGGACAACACCAATCCCGAGGTCATCAAGGAGGTCGAGAAAGGCCTGGAAATGCGTCTTTCGGGCGTGATGTCGCAGACGTTTCAGACTGCGGGAGGAGTGGAGGCGGTTGCCGAGGTGCTCAATCTTGCCGATCGGACGACCGAGAAGGGCATCCTCGAAGCCTTGGAGGGGCAGGATCCGGATCTGGTCGAGCAAATCCGGCGGTTGATGTTCGTGTTCGAGGACATCCTCCTGGTCAACGACAAGGGGATCCAGCTCGTGCTCAAGGAGATCGAGAACGAAGAACTCGCCCTCGCCCTGAAAACCGCGAGCGAAGAGCTTCAGGAGAAGATCTTCAAGAACATGTCCGATCGGGCATCTCAACTCATCAAGGAGGATATGGAGTATATGGGCCCGGTCCGTGTAAGTGACGTGGAGGGGGCACAGCAGCGGATCGTCGATGTCGTTCGACGATTGGAGGACTCCGGCGAACTCATTATCTCCGGTCGCGGAACGGAGAGGGAGATGATTGTGTGATCGCGCTGCGAGCCAGCTCTGACCGATTCGAACTGCGGCACCCCAAAACGACGGAGGGTTGTCGATGTCGACCGTGATCAAAGCCGGCGAGGCAGGCAGTGTTGTCAAGCATCTATCGACCGTGGATCTTGCTGACCACCTTGCCGAGGCCCGTTCGGTCGTCGATGCTGCGAGGCACCGGGCAGCGCAGATCATTGCGGATGCCGAGGTGCAGGCAAAGCGCACGATCATCGAAGCGAGTGAGACCGGCTACAAGGAAGGCCGCGAGAAAGGGCACTCGGAAGGAGTCGAGGCCGGTCGCATTGAAGCTCACGATGAGGCGATCGAGCGGTTCGAGCGGGAGCAGGGACATCTGGTCTCCGCCCTGCGTGGCGCTGTCGCGGACATAAACGCGATCAAGGAGGACCTGAGGATAGCGGCCGAGAAGGATCTGCTCGACTTCGCCGTCATGTTGGCGGAGAAGTTGACATTCGCCGTAGGCCGGCTTCATCGCGAGTCGGCGGTTGAAAACCTCCGGCGGGCGCTTCGCCTCGTCGAGTCCAGGAGGGATGTCATCATCCGAGTGCATCCCGACGACGCGGAGTCCGCCGAGAAATTCGCGGACGACGTGCTGAGGCAGGTGGACACATCTCGCGTGGTCGGTGTCGTGTCCGACGATTCGTTGTCGCCCGGCGGCTGCAAGGTGGAGAGCGGTCCGACCCGTGTGGACGCGACGTTGGAGACGCAGGTCGAGGAGGTCGTGGCGCTTCTGACCGGTGGGGAGGTGTTCGATGGCTGATCTTTTTGTGAGCCATCGCGCGCTGTTGAAGCGTGCTCGAACCTGCCGGATCACGGGGCGCGTGGTCGAAGTGACCGGGTTGACGGTGGTTGCCGAGGGGCTGGCGCTGCCGGTCGGATCGCTCTGTGAGATCGAGCGAGCCGGCGACGCGCCGATCGCTGCGCAGGTCGTGGGAGCTCGAGGCGATCGTGCCATCATGATGACACTACAGGAGCCGCTCGGGATGGGGGTCGGTGATCCGGTCACGAGCAAGGTCGGTTTGCAGTACGTGCCTGTCGGCCGGCAGATGTTGGGCAGCGTTCTTGACGGTATGGGTCGACCGATCGGCGGTCGGACCGACTACACGGTCGAAGCGCACTATCCCGTCTACGCCGATGCGCCTCCCGCCCTCAGCCGCAGGCCCATCCAGCGGGCGATCGCGACGGGTATCCGGTCGATAGATGCCCTGCACACCGTCGGCGGCGGTCAGCGCATGGGGATCTTCGCCGGAACGGGTGTCGGCAAGAGCGTGCTGATGGGAATGATCGCCCGATACACTTCCGCAGATGTCATAGTAGTGGCACTCATAGGTGAGCGCGGACGGGAGGTGGGTGATTTCCTGCGGAAGGATCTCGGGGACGAGGGTCTCGAGCGCAGCGTGCTCGTTGTAAGCACGTCGGATGAATCGCCGGTGTTGCGCGTTCGTGCGGCGTTCGTGGCTACGGCGGTGGCGGAGTACTTCCGGGATCGAGGCAGTGACGTTCTGCTCCTGACGGATTCGACCACGCGCATGGCCATGGCGCAGCGGCAAATCGGGCTGTCCGCCGGCGAGCCCCCGACGACGAAGGGGTATCCGCCCAGCGTGTTCAGTCTGCTGCCCAAGCTGCTCGAGCGGAGTGGGCAGACAGAGCGAGGTAGCATCACCGGGCTCTATACCGTTCTGGTTGAAGGTGATGACATTACCGAGCCGGTGTCGGATGCGATTCGAGGCACGCTGGACGGGCACGTCTGGCTGTCGCGCGATCTGGCCAACCGCGGACACTACCCGGCCGTCTCGGTTCTCGACAGCATAAGCCGCGTGATGGTCGACGTGGTCGACAAGGAACACAATGCGGCGGCTGCGACGATACGACGAGTCCTGGCTGTCTGGCATGATATCGAGGACCTCGTCAATCTGGGTGCCTACACGACAGGGACTAATGTGGAGTTCGACGTAGCCGTGCGGATGAAGCCGGCCATAGACGATTTTCTGCGGCAGCCGATCGAGAGGCGCGCCTCGCTGCCGGAGACGCGGGAAGGTCTATTGACGCTGGCGACGGACATTGAGGCGTTGCGGACCAAGTTGACGTCCGGGACGACGCCCAACGAAGTGAGGATGGCCTCTTGAGACGCGGGAGGTGCGAAGGCGTCTCGCGTGGTGAAGGTGTTCTGTTGGTGGATGTGCGATGGCCAGAGTGTTTCGCTTCCGACTCGAGACTGTTCGCCGTTTGCGTGAACAGGCGCGAGATGCCCAGCGGCGAGTCGTCGCGGATGCGGCGCGCGTGGTCAAGTCCGCGGAGGATCGGATCGAGCAGTCTTCACGGGAGTTGCGGTCGGTTTCGGCCGAGTCGCGCGACGCCCGGCGGATGGGTCGTCTGGACGCCGTGCTTTTGCGCCGGCACCAGCACTACCGAGGTTGGCTGCAGCGAAAAATAGTCCAGTTTCAGGAGGAGCTGTCCGCAAAGCGGGCTGAGCTCGACAGGCAACGCGCCAAGCTGGCGGAGACTCAGAAGGATCTCAAGGTGATCGAGAAGCTCCGGGAACGACAGTTGCAACGGCACCTGACGGAGGTGGCCCGCGAAGAACGTCTCGATCACGATGAGGCGGCGCAGCAGCAGTATATGCGCGGGCGTCAGGGAGAACATGAGGTCGCGGTATGACAACGAACCCGTCAATCTTCCGACGAGCGTACGACGCGGCGGCGTTGTTCGCCTTGCTCAACTTAGGCGCTTTGGCTGTGCTGGTGTTGTACCTCGTGGGCGGCGGCGGCGTGGACGCGGAGAAGGCGCGCCGAATCGTGGCCGTTCTTCGGGGTGAGGATGCCGCTGCTGCAGTGGAAGATGTTCCCGCCGAGAAAACCGAGCAGGAGAGCGAGGATGGGGAGAAGAGATCGGTTCGGGACGTTGTGGCTGAATCGCAGATGGATCAGGAGATCCTTCGCCGGGAGGGAGAGCGAATCAAGGCGGAACTCGATCAGCGTCTCGCGCTGAACAACAGCATCCTCCTGCGAGTTGTCGAGAAACGTGAGATGTTCAAGGAGGAGCAAGCCGAGGCGGATCGCCGGCGCGAGGCAATGCGAGAACAGAGAAACGACGAAGGTTTCAAGAAGCAGATCGAGATCTACGAATCGCTGGCACCGAAGACGGCAGTGGAGCACTTGCTGGCCATGCCCGATCCGGACGAGGCGGCGAGGATCCTGCTCGAGATCCAGACGCGCAAGTCCAAGAAGATCGTCGAGGCGGCCAAGCGCGGTGATCAGTTGGAGAAGATGAAGGGGATTCTCCAGCGTGTTCGGGAGGTGGCGCCCGACAGGTCGGCGGCAATCGGGGCTGATGAATCGTAGACGAGTATCGATATGGTAGTGAACCCGACAACAAACCTCGTACCGACGCCGACATCGCCTCGTGGCGATGCGCAGGCGATTCGGGTCATGCGGGATAGGATGGAGGGGAGCGAGACCGGAAACGATGTCACTACCTTGGCATTCGAGGCGCTGTTGGATGCCTTGCGCAGCATCCCTGAGGTCAATTGCGTGCGGGGTGGAGACAAGAGGTCTCCAACTCAGATGTTCGAGCAGAACATATCCGATCCTCACGATCGCCGTCTTGCCGCTCTGACCGCGGAGTCTCGTGGAGACAGACTTCGCGCCGCTGACAGCCGGATCGATGCAAGCGGCGGGCATGCGAACAAAGCACCGAACGCGGGTCCTTCTACTGATACACGAGCGACAGTCTCCAACTCGACACTCGAATCAGCGGGTATCGACATGAGCGGAATCCGGTCCGACACGGGCGTGGAGGCGCGCAGAGTCGGCGGCGACGCGGAGTTGTGGAACGCAGCTCGCGCGTTCGACAGGGGTCACCAAGGGGCGATGGCGCCGACGGATAACAGGGGCGTCAACGGCACTGTCTCATCTTTCATTTCCGTTGACACGGGGGTGGCATCCTCGGCAACGGGGAATTTGGCGACGTCGGGTGTTGCAGGTATGGCCGGTGTCGGTCAGGCCGGCGCAACGGGCGGGTCGCGAGCAGTGACGCCCGCTCAGCAAGTGGCACAGCTTCTGGGCACGGAGCGTGCGGGTGAGGTCGAGTCGGTGCGTGGGACGGCGTCACCGTCGACGGCGGATGCGCGAACGTCGAATGCAGGGCGAGAGACCTCCCGACGTTCCACGACAGGCCGGCAAAGCAGCCTGGGCTCTTCTGCGCAGCGATCCGGCGGAGCCGACGGCAAAACCGGGACCGCCGAACGCACGACTTTTGACGATCTCGTTCGATCGATCCGGCTAAACGCCGGTGCGCGGCGTTCATCGGCTCAATTACGGCTCGATCCGCCCGAACTCGGTCGTGTTCACGTGGACGTACGTGTGGATGGGGAGCGACTGGAGATCATCGTTCGTACGGAGACGGCCACGGCTCGGGATCTCGTGTCCCATCAGGCATCGCGGCTTGCCGCCGCATTGCAGGAGCATGGACTTTCCGTAGATCGTTTCGAAGTCTTGACCGACGGGCAGGAGCAAGGCCCGTCTGACGCCCCCGATGCTTTTGACGCGGGCGTCTCGGATTCTCAGTTATTCGAGGATCGTGAGTACGGCGAGGAGGACCGGCACTCGCCGTTACGCTCGGATGCGGTGTCACCGGATGACACCGCAGCATCCACAGCCTGGCGCAATGCGTTGCCTACGGCGGTCGCGGCGGAGACGCGGCTGGATATCCGGGTTTGAATCGGGACAGGTTCGCCGGCCTGCCGACGACCGATCGGAGCATCGGTTCCAAGGAATGAACGCCGGGGCGACGAGGTGGAATCCTCGATGCCCCGACCTGTACTGTAGGAGATCCGCGCGTGGAAGCAATCAACACTGCCTTGTCGGCGTCATCGTCGTCAGTGGTCGCCGCGCCAAACTCGATGGCCGAACTCGGCGGCGATGAGTTCCTCAAGTTGCTGATCATGCAGCTTCAACATCAGGACCCGTTCGAACCCATGGATAACTCTGAACTGCTTCAGCAGATCTCGTCCATCCGTGACATCGAGCTGTCCACCTCACTTACCGCCTCGCTCTCGACTCTCACCGAGCAGCAGCGGTTCGCGTCGGCGGCGTCGTTCATCGGGAAGTACGTTACGGGTATTTCCAACGGTAGCGGCGTGGCGGAGGGTGCGCTCGTCACTGGTGTTCGATTCACCGATGCAGGCCAGCCTGTTTTACAGCTTTCCAACGGAGGCGAGATGTCCGTGGATCAGGTTGTCACCATTCAGACACCCCTCGAGGTTGCCCAGTCGCTTGTGGGTCAATCGATCCTGGGTCTGGATCGGCGTGATCCGGACGCTCCGCAAGTTGTGGAAGGCATCGTGACTGGTGTGCGCAGCGAGACCACCGGAGAGGTATGCCTCGAGCTGGACACCGGCGAGGACCTGCGGCTTCGGGATTTCGTTCGAGTCGGTTCCGCGGAGGCGATCTGATGCCGGGTTTGATACGTGTTTCTTCCTTTGAGGGCCGAGGGCTGCGTATCTCCGCATCAACCGGGTCGGGGGATTGCGAGTGCAGTCGGACGGCACAATCGATCAGCATTGAGGAGCGGATTCGATGTCATTGACCGGTACCATGCTTGTCGGGTTCACCGGCATCAACAGCAACAGCATCGCCGTCGCTACGGTTGGCAACAACCTGGCGAACTTGAATACGACGGCATTCAAGGGGCAGCGGACCCTGTTCGAGACGCTGCTCTATCGAACAATCAGCGAGGGAGATGCCCCCGATGGCGACAGCGGCGGAACCCTCCCGAGACAGATCGGGTACGGATCGACCGTCAGCTCGATCCAGCGGAACTTTGAGCAGGGAGCGCTGGACAGCACGGGATTCTCAAGCGACCTGGCCATCGACGGAGAGGGTTTCTTCGTTCTCGATACCGCTGCCGGGGACCAGGTCTATACGCGCGACGGATCATTCAGGCTTGACGCGAGCCAGACACTTGTCTCCGCGGGCGGTGCGCACGTACAGGTCTTCGGCGCGGACTCCGACGGCAATATCTCCGGGGGTACGTTGTCCGATCTGGTGATACCGCTCGGGACCGCCAGCGAGGCAATTGCCACCACAAGCGTGGTCATGGACGGCCGGTTGGATAGCGGAACGAACATCGCTTCAACCGGCGCAGTTACAGTCTCGCAGGCATCGACCACTTCCAGCGGCGCCCCCGCGACGGCCACTTCGTCCCTGAACGATCTGGTGGACGACAACGGCGTGCCGTTGTTCGCCGACGGCGACGTGTTGAGCATCGCCGGCACGAAGGGAGAGATCACGACGGCGGAGTCGACCTTCATCGTCGGTACGACCGGGAGCACTCTCGGTGACCTGGCCGATTTCCTCGAGTCTCTGCTGGGTATTCAGACAGACGGGGTGACTGACGGATCGGTCGGTGTGAGCGTCTCGGACGGGACCGATTTTCCGGTCGGTGCTCTGGTCGTGCGTTCGAACACCGGCGAGATCAACGCCGTCGAACTCGACGCCGGCTCGATCACCAACACGACGGGTGCGGTGACATCGCCCTTCTCGTTCTCGACGGAAACCGACGGTGTGGGAGGTGGTGTGACCACGTCGTTCAACGTGTTCGACTCTCTGGGCAACCCGGTGGATGCGAGGCTGCGCCTGAGTATGGAGTCGAAATCCTCGGCCGGTACGACCTGGCGGTTCCATGCCGAATCCGTTGATGACAGTGACCTGTCACCTGCGTTGGGTACCGGAACGGTTACGTTCGACGCGAACGGCCAGTTCGTCGGGGCGACCGGGACGGATCTGACGATCGACCGTGAAGGTGTCGGGTCGTTGTCGCCGCTATCGTTCACTCTCGATTTCTCGGGATTGACCGGACTCGCGAGTCCCGACGGTTCGTCCGAACTGGTGATGGCGAGCCAGGACGGAGCTCCGGCCGGTATCCTGACAGGATACTCGGTCGACGCCGACGGGATCGTGACCGGGACCTACTCGAACCAGCAGACCCGGGTGTTCGGGCAGGTGGCATTTGCGACGTTCCCGAACGAGGAGGGATTGGTTGCTCTCAGCGAAAACACCTTCACGTTCGGTCCGAACTCCGGGGATGCCTCGATCGTGGCACCGCAGACCGAGGGCACCGGTGCCGTCCGGTCCGCGGCCCTGGAGCAGAGCAACGTGGAGATTGCGAGGGAGTTTGTCAACCTGATCACGGCCTCGACCGGTATTTCGTCCGCGAGCCGAGTGGTGCGGGTGGCTGACGAGCTTCTCGATGAGCTGCTGGTGCTTGTGCGATGAGTTTGCGCGGGCTCGGCCGGGAGGAGTAGACGACCATGATTACGCTTACACGATTGGATCAGCGGGTCGTGGTGCTCAACGCCGACCTGATCAAGATGCTCGAGGCGACGCCCGACACGATTATCACGCTGATCAGAGGAGACACCCTGGTCGTGCGGGAATCGGTCGAAGAGGTGGTCAGGAGAGCCATAGATTACCAGCGCCAGGTGCGCGGTTTTCAGGTGGTCTGAGGGTGTGTTCGAGAATCCGATCGATGTCCGTTGTGGGGTGCCGCCGGCGGCTTGCCCGCCGGTGTTTTCCTCGACGAGCGGAGTGGCACTGGCGGCAAGCTGCCGGTGGCACTCGACTTCTCGAACACGCTTAGAGCGGGCTGCGGGCGCGCACGGGTATGGGCCTGGGCGACGACCAACGGTATCGGACGGACGAAGGGTGTGTTTAGTTGGGATGAATGTCGTGGCTGATCAGAGCAGGTGTCGGAAGGTGATGCCTAAGGACGCCTGTTGCTCGCGTCGATAGGACTAGAAGCGGAACAGGTGCGCGCCGGTGCGCCGGGTGGTGAGAGCCAATGGATATCGCAACACTTATCGGGCTGATCTCGGGGGTTGCCCTGATGCTCTGGGCCATCATGGGCAAGTCCGATATCGGTGCGTTCATCGACTACGGTTCGGTGGCGATCGTCATAGGGGGCGCGGTCAGTGCCGCCCTGATCAGCTTCCCGCTCCGGAACATCATGGCGATTGCGAGAATCGTGAAGAACTGTTTCTTCTCCAAGACGCGTGATACGGGCAGCCTGATCACAGAGATGGTGAAGTTTGCCGAGGTGGCTCGCCGCGACGGGATTCTCGCGTTGGAAAACGTTACGGCTGATATTGACGATCCGTTCATCGTGTCCGGCATTCAGATGGCGGTGGACGGGACCGACCCGGATTTGATCGAGGCGATCATGGTTAGCGACCTCGAGTCGGTCGAGGCGAGGCATTCCGAAGGCAAGGCGTTGTTCGACAACATCGGGAAGTTTGCGCCGGCATTTGGCATGATCGGGACGCTGATCGGTCTGGTCATCATGCTGCAGAACATGGCGGACCCGTCGAAGATCGGTCCGGCCATGGCGGTCGCGCTGCTCACGACCCTCTACGGGGCGTTGCTCGCGAACCTGTTTGCGCTGCCGATGGCGGAGAAGCTGGGCAGGCGGAGCCGTGAAGAGGTGCTGCTCAAAATGATCGTAATCAAGGGAGTGATGGCGATCCAGTCGGGGGACAATCCGCGCATTGTGGAGCAGAAGCTCAAGACATTCCTGCCGAACCGGATGCGCGAGAGTGGAGCCGAAGCTCAGGCGGCATAGGTGGTTATACGATGGCACGAGGCAAGCAAGAAGAGAAAGAGGCTGGCGCCCCGGCGTGGATGGTGACCTACGGGGATGCCATGACTCTTCTGCTGTGTTTCTTCGTGATCATCGTTTCCATGAGCGAGATTAAGCAGGATCAGCGTTTTCAAAAGGTGATGGAGTCGCTACGTCGCGCGTTCGGTGGTTATCAGGGAGCCGTCGGGGCGGTTCCGATCCAGGGCCTCCCGACCAACACGTTGCTGGCGAAGCTCCTGGAAATCGAAGTGCCGAAACTCACGAAGCACAAGGGCGATGCCGACGAGGAGGGCATTCAGGGCAAGAAGTTCCGCGTGACCAACGTGCGCGACGGGCTGGAGGTTGTCGTGGGTGGGCGGGTCACGTTTGACCGGTTCAGCGCCACCCTCAAGCCCGAGGCAAGCGAGATCATCGGCAGGGCCGCGCAGGTGCTGCGGGGCTATAACACGAAGATTCTCGTGCGAGGGCACGCCACACGCGAGCCGTTGCCGGGAGATTCTCTGTACCAGGATGCACGCGATTTGTCGTATGCACGCGCGCGTGCTGTGGCCCTGGAGCTCGAGCGCAGCGGCGTCCGCCGTGTTCGGTTGACGCTGGTGGGGGTTAGCGATACGGAGCCGCTTGTGCGGCAGGCATACACGGAAGAGCGACGTGCCTTGAACCGGCGCGTCGAGCTGTTGGTTACGGAGGACCTGATCGACGACTACGCCGGGTCGACCCTGGCGGATGATCTGAAGGAGTCCTCCGATGGCGGATGAGCAATTCGATTCTGCACCGGTCGTGAAGTCGCGTGCCAAGGGGCGACTGGTACCGGTCGTGATTGTGGCCGTACTGATGGGCGCTGAGGGGCTGGGCGTCTTCCTCCTTGCCAAGGCTATCAGCCCCAGTCCCGTGCCGGCGCTTGCGGCCGGCGCCGGGGGTATTGACGAAGGGGGAGGCGCGGAGGGTGGTCAGGCGTATGCGGAGGTGGAGCTCGCCGAGTGCAGGCCCAGTAACGCCCTGTCCGGTAAGTTCATCTCGTTTCACCTCCGCGTATCAGGGCTGGTAGTGTCGGCGAACCTGACACGAGCGCAGCAGCTTGCCAAGGACAACCGGGCGCGATTCGAGGACAGCGTCAATACTGTGATCAGGGGTGCTGAACCGAAATACTTCGACGAGCCGAATCTGGACACAATCCGGCGTCGGCTCAAGCATGAGTTCGGCGAGGTTCTCAAGGATGACGAGTTAATCGAGGAAGTGCTCATCCCGCATTTCATGCAATCCGGACCCGGGCTTTGAGTGTCGCCCCCATCGGCGATTCTCCGATAATACCGGGTAGCTATTGAGGTTGGGCGAGGCACTCACGCGGACTAGACCTGTGGTAACTCCTTCAGAAGAACAACCTGGACAGACGCCCGACGGGGCTGGTGAGCCCATCCACCAGTCGTCCATCGACGCCCTGTCAGCCGGTGCGAATGAGGGGGACGGCGCCGGGAGTGCGTCACCGTCGGAGGGGGTGAGCCAGGCGGATATCGATGCGTTGTTGAACGCGGCCGGTGACGGTGAGGTCGGTTCCGTGCCGGGGGGATCTGCCGGACGGCCGGAGCCGAAGGCAGAGCCGGATACGCCGCTGGACACACTGGGGCGGCCATTCGACGACGCGGCTGTAGCTAGGCAGGCGGTCCTGGAGGATGAGTCAGCCGCAAAGGCTGCGGAGAGCCCGACTTCGGCACTCGATCCGGTTCCGGTGCCCGGCTCGCCCGCGGTGCCTGCTGCCCCGCCGCCGGAAACGTCGCCGTATTCGTTGCCTGAGCTGAGTATTCCTGCGGGTCTGGGCATAGATCCCAAGCGGGTGACCATGCTCAATGACGTCAAGCTTCGCGTGAAGATCGAACTGGGTCGGACGCGCATGCTCGTGGAGGACGTTCTTGGCTTGGGTGAGGGTAGCGTGGTCGAACTCGACAAGCTCGCGGGCGATCCGGTCGACGTCTATGTGAACGAACGCTTGGTCGCACGCGGTGAGGTGCTTATTCTAAACGACAACTTCTGCGTGCGGATCAACGAGGTGCTGTCAGGTGATCCGCATCGCGTTAGCGCGTGACGAGTCGCGCCGCTTTACGGAAAGGAGGCCGTATGGCAAGGATGCGCGGTTTCGGAATTGCAGCTTGCGGGGGGATCGCGCTGCTCGCGGTTATCTCGATCTGCACGACCGGTAACGCGCGTGGGGAAGGGGACCCGGCCGGCGATGATCCGGTTTCGCTGAACCACGGCGATTCCTCTGACCAATCTGCCTCGGATGCAATTGTCAGTGAGGATTCTGCTGCTGCCGACACGAATCCACCTTCTGCGACCTCGAGCAGAACTCGCGGGTTACGACAGAGATCCTCTCGCGAGTCGGCTGGACGTATGGGCGATGGAGCCACTCCATGGTACCGCTCTGGGATAGGCGCGTTGGCCATCGTGCTCGCCCTTGTCGGTGCGGCTGCATGGGGGATACGCCGTTGGATGCCGACAGCGCGTGCTGTCGATGGTCGGGTACTACAAGTTGTGGCCCGGGCAAATGTCTCCCCCAAGCATAGTGTTGTGCTTCTTGGCGTGGGGCGTCGGTTTCTTCTCCTTGGTGTTTCAGGGGATCGTGTGACTCCGTTGGGTGAGGTTACCGATCCTGAGGAGGTGGCTGAGCTCTCAGTTCGTGCTGGTGCTGGTGCCGGTGCCGTGCGGACCGGTGGGGTGTTCGACGACCTGTTGAGTCGTGAGTCCGGGGACTATGCCTCATCGACTACCACTGGAACGCTCGAGGACAACGAGTCTGATAGAGCTGGACGAGTCGACCGCGAACCATCGGGTGTCAGGGAGGCGATCGGATCCGGTTCATTCCTGGACGTGGACGTTGGGGATGCCGGGTTGTCCGAGCACGCCGAGTCACCGGTGCGGGAGCCGTTGGGCGACCTGCTGCAAAGACTGCGTTCGCTGCAGTCGAGTTGAGTGACCAAACGGGATTGGGCGATGCGGAAAAGCCTGGTTTTGCGATCCAGGGGAAAACGCCTAGTGCTCTGTCACTGCTGGTTTGATGGGTTGCCTATGGATGGGGGGCACGACGATCCGCATCCCTCACGGCTAAAGCCATGGGCCACCCACCTGGGCTTGCGATCCATGGGCAAGCACCCGGGGTCGCATCGCGGATAGATGAGAAGGTAGTTGTCGTATCACACCGCCGAGGTTGTGGTGTGACCATGCGTGTGGAGTAGCGCATGATCGTAGAGCATGGATGCTCGATCGGCGGCCGCCGTCTGGCGGTGGCCGCGTTGGTGGTGATTTTATGCACCGGCGCGGCGTACGCGCAGGCCCCGCCGCCCAACATGCCCGCCGGTCTCAGCAACCCCGTCGGCATTCCCGATATCACGAACATCCTTCCGCCGGCCTCCGATGCGCGAGGGGTGTCATCCAGTCTGCAGATTCTCGTTCTGTTGACGGTGCTTACGCTGGTGCCCGCCATCCTGGTGATGGCGACTGCCTTTCCGCGTATCATCGTAGTTCTCGCGCTTCTTCGTCAGGCCATGGGCACGCCGCAACTTCCGCCCGGACAGGTGTTGTTGGGGTTGTCGCTTTTCATGACCGCTCTGATCATGGCTCCGACGTGGCACAAGATTCAGGCGGAGGCGGTGGAGCCTTACCTGGACAACCGGCTGGGTCAGGAGGCGGCGTTCGACATCACGGCCGGTCACCTCAAGGACTTCATGTATCGACAGATTGCCCAGGCGGGCAACTACGAGGACATGTATCTGTTCCTCGAATACGCCGAGAATCGCGAGGTCCAGCCGGAGGAGGAGATCGATCCGGCAGATGTTCCGCTGACCGTCATGATTCCGGCGTTCATGCTGAGTGAGCTCAAGACCGCGTTCATCATGGGTTTCCGGATCTACCTTCCGTTTCTAGTGATCGACATGGTCATAGCGACGATCCTTCTGTCGATGGGGATGATGATGTTGCCGCCGGTGCTGATTTCCCTGCCGTTCAAGATCATTCTTTTCGTGCTGGCGGATGGTTGGCATCTGGTGGTCGAGACTCTGCTGTTCAGTTTTGTATAGCCATGCGGTAGTGGTGCCGCAAGTGTGGCATTTAAGCTTAATGCGGAGAAGAGAATGGAGTTCAACGAGGCGCTCGAGCTGGGCCGAAACGCGTTTTGGATGGCCATGTCGACATCCGCGCCGATCCTGTTGATCGGGCTTGTGGTCGGGCTGGCCATCGCGTTGTTTCAGGCGGTCACCCAGCTTCAGGAGCAGACGCTGACGTTCGTGCCCAAGATCGCCGCCATGGTCGTGGCGGCGTCCATTTTCATCCCGTGGATTTCAGAGCGGATGGTGGTGTTCGCGCAGAACATGCTCGGAACGTTGCCGTGGTGAGAAGATCGTCGGGATCGACGTGGAATCAGAGGGAAATGCTGCGCGGTGAGCTGCACGCGCGCTGACAGAGCAGCGGATATGCCTTGGCGGTCTCTTGACATTCTGATGGAGTTGCCGACCTACGCGCTCGTGCTGTTTCGGGTGTCGGGTCTGATGCTCACGGCACCGCTCTTCAAGAGTTCGATGGTTCCAGTGCGTTTTCGAGCGGGGTTGGCTGCAATAACGGCCGCACTGATTTTCCCTCTGGTCAGAGATCAGGCTCCGGCCGAGCTGACGTTGTTCGGAGCCGTGGTGGGAGGTGTGTCCGAGATAATGGTGGGAGCGATCATCGGACTCGCCCTCAGCGGACTGCTCATGGGAGCCGAGGTCGGCGGTTTGATGATCGGGCGCCAAGCCGGTCTCGCGTTGGCCAACGTGTTCGACCCGAGTAGTGACGAACAAGCGACGGTCATGGGGCAGCTCTACACGATCGTGATGACGTTCCTGTTTCTGCTGGCCGGTGGGCACAGGGCTGCGATGGCGGCCTTGCTGGATACGTTCGAAGTGATCCCTCTTCTGACGTTTCGACTTGATGAGACCTTTGTTCTGCTCATCGTCGAGATTCTGGCGGCTGCCTTTATTCTCGGGATTCGCCTTGCCGGCCCCGTCCTTCTTGCCTTGTTCATGATGGGGACTGCTCTGGGGTTTCTGTCGCGGACGATGCCGCAGCTCAACATATTGACTGTCGGATTCACGCTACGTTTGTTGTTGGCCTTTTTGGTCGCGGGTCTTGCGATCAGTGTATCGCAAGACGTGTTGCTTGACGCGATTTGGGATTCGGTGGATTTGATTCGTGTGACGTTCGGACTCGACCCGAGTCATCACACCCTGGTGAACTAATGGCCGGTTACGCTGACGACAAGACCGAACCACCGACACCGCGACGGCGTGAGCAGACGCGCGAGCAGGGCAACGTTGCCAAGAGCCAGGATCTGAGTGCGGCCGTGCTTCTCCTGTCGAGCTTCATCGCCCTGGCGCTGCTCGGGCCAGGGATCTGGAGGACTCTGCTCGCGATAACGCGGACGGGGCTGGGGATGGACTCTGCGACACGGCTTGACGAGGTCATGCCGTTTGCCGGAGCGGTGGCTGTCGAGTCGTTCCGACGCCTGCTGCCCTTTCTGATCATTCTCTTTTTCGCCATCCTCTTGAGCGTTTTTGCGCAGGTGGGTTTTCTGTTCACGTGGAAGCCGCTTATGCCGAGTCTCAGCAAGATAAGTCCGCTCAGCGGCTTCAAGCGTCTCTTCTCGATTCGCTCGGTCATGATGGCGGTGTCGAGCTTCGGCAAGCTGCTTGTCGTCGGCACGGTGGCTTATTTGACGATTATGTGGAGCGCTCCCGCGATCATCAACGCGGTTACGTTCGGGTTTCCCGAGATCTTCAGTTTGAGTTCGTCCTTCGTGTTTGACCTGGGGATGCGTCTTGCTGCAGCCTTGCTGATCCTCGCGCTACTGGATTTGGCTTGGCAGCGATACAAGCACGAGCGTGACATGCGTATGACCAAGGAGGAGGTAAAGGACGAGTTGCGAAGTATGGACGGTGATCCGCAGATCAAGCGGCGCCGGCGCGAGGTGCAGATCCAGTTGGCCTTGCAGCGTCTGCGCCAGGAGGTTCCCAAGGCCGACGTCGTGGTGACGAATCCGACGCATGTGGCGGTCGCCATCCGTTATGAGCCCGAGATGATGGCGGCTCCGAAGGTCGTTGCGAAGGGGGCCGACCTGCTCGCCCTGAGGATTCGGCAGTTGGCTTCGGAGTTCGGGATACCGATCGTGCAGCGACCGCCGCTGGCTCGTGCATTGTACGAGGCGGTCGATGTGGGTGATCATGTTCCGGAGCGTCTGTATCAGGCGATCGCGGAGATTCTGGCATACGTGTACGAGCTGACGGGACGGTCGCCGCTGACCGGTCGGCGAGGGCGCTCGGTGGTTCATGCATAGGAAGTGCCATGGTTTTGTCAGAGAGAGTGTGGCTGTCTGTGGAGTCGGGGCGATGAGTTCGGCCGGACGGTGCGCTGCGATGGGCGGGAGTCTGATGCGTCAAGCGGGTGGTGATTGATGGCGTTGGCGAGCATGCCGAAGTTGAAGGTTCCGGGGTTCGTGCTGAAGTACCACGGCTTGCTGTTGCCCGCCGTGGTGCTGAGCCTGATCCTCGTCATCCTCATACCTCTGCCGACGTCCATAATGGACCTGCTTCTGCTTATCAACATAACGCTGTCGGGCATCGTTCTGCTCACCGTGATGTACATGAGGGGACCTCTGGATTTTTCCTCGTTTCCTTCGCTCCTGCTCGGTCTGACTCTTTACCGGCTGGTCCTGAACACGGCGACGACGCGCCTGATCCTGACGAACGCCGACGCGGGGCAGGTCATCACGACCTTCGGTGGTTTCGTGGCGGGCGGTTCACTGACGGTGGGCATCATCATCTTCGCCATCATTGTCGTCATTCAGTTCGTCGTGATCACCAAGGGGGCGACGCGGATCGCCGAGGTGGCTGCCAGGTTCACCCTGGACGGTATGCCGGGCAAGCAGATGGCCGTCGACGCCGATCTGAACGCCGGGATCATCACCGACGTGGAGGCCAAAGAACGCCGGGCGGAAATCACGCGTGAGGCCGACTTTTACGGGGCGATGGATGGAGCGAGCAAGTTCGTTCGGGGTGATGCCATCGCCGGGATCGTCATCACGCTGATCAATATTCTCGGCGGCATTTATGTCGGACTGGTGGAGTTGGGCCTGCCCATCGGCGAGACGCTGCGACGGTTCACGATTCTGACGATTGGTGACGGGCTGGTGTCGCAGATTCCCGCCTTCATCGTGTCCACGGCTGCGGCCATGATCGTTACGCGATCTGCCGAGAAGAAGAGCCTGGGGGAGGAGCTGCTCGGGCAACTGACCGGTCAGCCGATCGCTCTGGTTCTTACCGGTGTGTTTCTGATGGTGCTGACGCTGACGCCCCTTCCCAAAACGCCGCTGATACTCCTGATTGTCTCCTGTTATGCGATGGCGCATCTGTTGACTCAGCACCGCAGTGCGGTTGCCGCGCATGCTGCCGCGGCCAAGTCACGACCGGCCGCCTCAGAGAGAATCGAACAGCACCTGTCACCGGATCCGATGGAACTCGACGTAGGGTATGGGTTGATCGGGCTGGTCGATCGCAAGCAGGGTGGTGATCTGCTGGACCGAATCACGAACATGAGGCGCCAGGTGGCGGAGGAACTCGGCATAGTCGTGCCGCCGATTCGCATCCGCGATGACATTCAGCTTCAGCCTAACTGGTTTCAGGTCAAGCTCAAGGGTCTGGCGGTAGGTGAGGGTGAAGTGATGCCCGGGCACCTGCTGGCGATGGATCCGGGGACAGTGAGTGAGAGGATTCACGGGATCGAGACGACCGAGCCGGCGTTCGGTCTGCCCGCGCTTTGGATCGACGAGAGTCAGCGTCACGAGGCTGAGCACCGCAACTACACGGTGGTCGAGCCGTCCAGCGTGATCGCCACATACCTGACCGAGCTCATCAAACGCCATGCTGATGAGTTGTTGACCAGGCAGGAAGTGAACAGGCTGATTGATCATCTTCGCGAGCGCGCGGGACGGTTGGTGGAGGAGGTTATTCCTGATGTACTCAAGCCGGGAGAGATCCAGCGCGTGTTGCAGATGCTGCTGCGCGAACGTGTGCCGATCCGTGACCTGGAGTCCATCATCGAGACGATTGCTGATGTGGCTCCGCGAACCAAGGATCCCGAGATTCTCACGGAATATGCCCGCCATGCGCTCGCCCGTGCGTTGTGCCATAGACACAAGAGCGATGATGGGCGCATCCATTGCATCGCATTGGATCCGTCACTCGAGGAGTTGATCGGCAAAGGGCTGGAGCGCACCGAGCATGGCACGATACTGACACTTCCTCCGGCGCTTCAAACTAGGATCGTGAATGCGATTCGTGCACAGGTCGAGGAGGTGACACCGACACTTGGCGGTCGCCCACCGGTTCTGCTTTGCCCACCGCAAGTGAGACCGTGGGTGCGCCGTATGATCGAGACGCAGATGCCGTCAGTGGCGGTACTGTCATACAACGAAGTCATACGCGGTTTTGAAGTCGAATCCCATGGTATGGTGATATTGAAGGATGAAGCTTAAGACATTCAGAGGAAAGACGATGGCCGAGGCGCTGGAACTGGTCAAACGCCAGTTCGGGCGGGATGCTGTTATTCTCAACACGCGAACGCTCACCCGAGGCGGCCTGTTGGGGATTGGGGAAAGACCCTATGTGGAAATCACTGCGGCCAGGCGGATATCTGACTTGCCTGCGCCGTTGAGACGTGATACCATAAGAGTCGGACTCGATCGACGCGTTTGTGCAGAAGGAGCTGCCACGCCGGTGTCCGCACCCCTCCAACCTGCTGCCACTCCGTCATCCGAAGAAGTGCTTTCGGAACTGGGTTCTCTGCGAAGCCTGGTAAATGACTTGGTGCGCGAAACGCGAAGATCTCAGGCCGGCAACCTTCCCGATGCGCTGTACGAAACGTATCGGAAGCTCGTGGAGCGCGCAGTGGCCGATGAGATCGCGCGATGGTTGGTCGAGGGTTTGAGGCGTGAGTTGACTGCCGAGCAACTTCGTGATGCGAAGGTCGTCCGTGCCCATCTTGCTCGTGCGATGGAATCGATGTTGCCGACTTCCGGTCCGGTTCGGCCCGTGCGTACATCCGGTCCGACAGTTATCGCATTGATCGGTCCGACCGGTGTCGGCAAGACGACGACGATTGCCAAACTCGCGGCGAACCTCTGTCTTCGGGAGCACCGCAAAGTCGGTCTCGTTACGATCGACACTTACCGGATCGCGGCGGTCGAGCAACTCAAGACGTACGCGCAGATAATCGACGTCCCGCTCGAGGTCGTTGTGTCTCCTGCTGAACTCGAGGACGCCATAACGCGCATGCAGGATCGAGAGATGATCCTGATCGATACGGCCGGTCGGAGCCAGCGGGACTGTGAGAAGATCAAGGAACTCAAGGAGTTCTTCGACGTAGTCAGGCCGGACGAGGTTCACCTCGTCCTCTCCGGTGCGTGCAGCGAGGGCGTGTTGCAGGAGGCCATCCAGCGGTTCAGAGCAGTCGGCATCGACCGTGTTCTCTTCACGAAGCTGGACGAGACGGTTGGCTTCGGCGTCATGCTGGGTTGTCTGAAGAAGGCGGAGGCACAACTGTCCTACGTGACGACCGGGCAGGACGTACCCGAGGACATCCAGGTGGGGGAGGGTAAGGCTCTCGCCCAACTGATCCTCGGTCGGGAGCGCCAGGGAGGTGAACACGACTAGGTGAGTGGCCGTGGTCGTGTGGTAGGTGCAGCACCCACCCGTTGCGAGGTGGCCGGTCCTGGTCTGGAACCGACAAGATTTGGCTACGTGTTTGTTGGGAGGCGTTTGCGGGGAGACGTGATGGCGCGTGGAGCGACCCCAATGCCGAGAGCAGATCAGGCAAGCCGCCTGCGCGAGCTGGCGCGTGGTGGCCGGTCTGATGCCATGACTATCGCCGTGTTGAGCGGGAAGGGGGGCGTCGGCAAGTCCAATATCGCCGTGAATCTCTCGATCTGTCTCGCTTTGGAGCGCTTTCGGGTGGCGTTGGTGGACGCGGATATGGGGTTGGCGAACGCCGATCTGCTGATGGGTCTCATGCCTCGCTACACGATGTCGCACGTCATTTCGGGAGTCCGTAGCGTTGAGGAGATTTGCATGGACGGTCCTGGCGGCATCCGCTTCGTGCCCGGCGCGTCAGGTTTGTGCGAGCTTGCCGACCTCTCCGAGTTTGAACGCCGAAACCTCATAGCACAACTGAGAGCGTTGGAGAACAGTGCTGATATCGTGGTTTTGGATTGTGGTGCGGGGATCTCACGTAACGTCATGAGCTTCGCACTCGCGGCCGATCGGGTTGTTGTCGTCACGACTCCGCAACCCACCGCCTTGACCGATGCCTATGCCACGATCAAGTCATTACACGTCGAACGATGCCCCGCTCCGATCGGATTGTTCGTGAACATGGCTCGAGGTCGGGCGGATGCCGTGGATACTTATCGCCGGGTCTCGCAGGTGGCGCGGAGATTTTTGAATTATGGTATTGCGGACCACGGATATATGCTGCATGATGCAGCAGTGGAACTGGCCGTTGAGGCGCGGTGCCCTTTCGTGATCCGGTACCCCGGCTCGAACGCCAGTGCCTGCATCGCTGCGATGGCGAGGAAGTTGACCCGGACGCTGACAGGTCAACGACACCGTGGCGGGTTCTTCAGTCGTGTGGCCGGCTTGTTCGTTTAGGTCGCATTGGACGATTGACTCGCCTGTGGTGCCAAGCTCCGGCACGGATGTCGGAGTGGGCGACCATGGCTGAAGACAGCCTAGTCCGTGGGTACCATCGTGCCATTAGTTTGGCACTTCGGTCGCTTCCTCGTGCAGCCGAACAGGGCGACAGGGAGGTTGCGGTTGTGGTTGCTCGCTATGCTGGCGCCGCATTAGGACTGCTTGCATTCACCATCACGATCATCACCGGTCTGCTGGCGCAGAACCCGGTGTCGGTCACCCTGTCCCGTAGTCTTCTCGCCCTGTTGCTGTTTTGCCTGCTCGGACTTGCGCTCGGGACGGCGGCCAATATGGTCATCACCGAGTTCGAGACGAGCGGACAGGCCGATATTCGGAAGAAGTATCGTTCGGATTCCGCCGAGGCGGTCAGCGGTGGTCCGGACGAGGAATCGAGCGAGGACAATTGAGGATCGGTCGGTAGGTTCCCGGTTGCTCCATAGAGTGGTGACAACCGCGGCCTCGATTCGACCGGCTTGGAGAGCGCCTTGCGGCGTCCGCGGTCCGGGCCCGTATCGGTGCCGAAGGAGCAGATTCGATGCCAACATCGGCGGCTGAATGTGACATCGGTGAGTTGTGGCGGCGGTTCAAGGCGGAAGGAGGCCGGGCGCTGCGAAACCGGTTGATGGAGAGATTCCTCCCTATCGTCAAGTACAACGCCGAGCGCATCGGGGCCAAGCTGCCCGACGAGATCGATCCGGATGATCTGATTTCCGCGGGTATCTTCGGTCTGATGGATGCGATCCAGGCGTACGACCTCAGTCGCGGCGTCAAATTCGAAACATACTGTGCCCCGCGTATCCGCGGTGCCATCCTCGACGAGCTGCGCAGCATGGACTGGGTGCCCCGGTTAGTGCGAAGTCGTGCACATATGGTCGAGGCTGTTGCCAGGGAGCTGCAGTCACTGTTGGGTCGGGCGCCTAGCGAGGCCGAAATCGCCGACAGGCTCGAGATCTCACGATCCGAGTGCGACAGACTCCTGAGAGGAGCAACTGCCGTCATGCAGGTGTCACTTTCCCGCAAGTACAGCGAGACGGACTCGAACAAGGACGTATGCGAGATCGATGTCATAGTCGACAAACGCGGGAGGAATCCGATCTCCGAAGTGCAGAGACGAGACCTCAAGGAGCTTGTCACGCGCGGATTGACCCGTGCCGAGCGCCTCATCCTCGTGCTCTATTACTATGAGGAGATGACGATGAAGGAGATCGGGTTGACGCTCGATCTCTCCGAGAGCCGCGTGTCGCAGATGCACTCGGCCATTCTCGCCAGGCTCAAGGAACACCTCGAACTGCGCAAGAAGGAATTCGTCCCTGGATAAAGGGCGCCGCCCTCGCCTTGAAATCGGACCTGCGCTTGGTATCACGACACTTTGCCGGTCATTCGATTGCCGGGTTCGGCGCCGGGCCGACATAGGTCCACTCGTTGAGGTTCCGCCGGAGCGACAGCGACCGATCCGGGCGGTGCGCTCGTCGAGACCGCCGGGGCGTCCAAACTGGCGCAAATCTTCGATCTCTCCGATATTCTCTCATGGCGGGTCGTCAAGCTCTTGACGATCGACCTTCGGGCTGCCGGATACTTGTTACAGGAAGTGCCGCCATGACGGAGATACCTCTCGACCTCCCGTCCTCTGCCGCTCAGTCCGGCGTTCAGGCCAGGGAGATTGCGAAAGACCGGGAGGCCCGCCGCGTGGGTCAGGCGGCAGCCGCGAACCGGCAGGTCAAGAGTGTTGACGAGGCCGGCAGCACCGTCGAGACGGGAGATGAAGATGTCGCCGTCTTCACCGACGCGGAAGGGACCGGCAGCAAGGGCCGTCCCTTCGAGGAGGAGAATCCCACCCAGGAGGAAGCCGGCGAAGATGCCGGCCGAAAGGGGATCGAGCGAGGTGATGACGGCCAGCTCCATATCGACATTGAAGCGTAGCGAGGTCCGCTGATGCCCGTCGTTCTTGCTCGAAGACTCCATCTTCACGATACCTACCTGTTTCGTGATTAGCGCGTGGCTGCGTACAATTCCGGCATGAAGTTCACGAAGATGCACGGTCT
Source organism: Planctomycetota bacterium (assembly GCA_030622435.1). Classification (GTDB taxonomy): domain Bacteria; phylum Planctomycetota; class Phycisphaerae; order UBA1845; family UBA1845. Next base: position 5,008 of record JAUXGE010000004.1, on the reverse strand, counting down.
GGGGAACGACTATGTCTTTGTCGATGTGCGCAGAGAAACCGTCCCGGATCCAATCGCGCTGACACGCAAGATATCCGATCGTCACACCGGCGTCGGAAGTGACGGGCTGATTCTCGTCGGGGGCTCGGAAACTGCCGATGTCAGCATGATCGTGTACAACTCCGACGGATCGCGTGCGCAGATGTGTGGGAACGGCATCCGCTGCGTTGCCAAGTACGCAGTGGATCAGGGTCTGGCATCGGGTCCGGCCGTGCGGATTGAGACCGATGCCGGGGTCAAGGTCGCGGAGTGCCGGCTTGTGGGCGGTCGCGTGAATGCCGTTCGGGTCGACATGGGTCGGCCGTCCCTGTCCGCTTCCAAGATTCCATCGACGATCTCCACGGACCGCATCATCAACCATTTGCTTCGTCTGCGGTCGAGGACGTTGCTTGCTTTTCCCCGTGTGCGGCCCGCGGATGATGGTGAGCCGCTGGCCTTGTCCTGTGCGGATACCGAGTCCCATGACGAGCCGTGGACTTCGGATTGCGCTAATGTCGGTGGGACGGATGATCCGCCGGACAGCGCGCAGGTCGCGGTCGATTACACGGTGACTTGCGTTTCGATGGGCAATCCTCACGCGGTCGTGTTTGTCGAGGGTCTTGATACGGTCGAGTTGGAGATGGTCGGTCCGATGATCGAGCATGCCCCCGAGTTTCCCGAGCGCATCAACGCGCATTTCGTTCGCGTGGATTCACCCGGGCATGTGACGATGAAGACCTGGGAGCGCGGCAGCGGAGTCACGCGAGCTTGTGGTACGGGTGCGTGTGCAGTTTGCGTTGCCGGTGCCCTCACCAGGCGGGCCGAGAGAAAGATCACCGCGAACCTGCCCGGTGGCGACCTGCAGTTGGAGTGGCTCGACAACGATCACGTGTATATGACCGGCCCGGCGACCGAGGTTTTCACGGGGGAATGGCCGGAGTAGGCGAGATGTTTCGATCGGTCCGGTCGTGTGGGCAGGGGCATCCTAGCGGATCCGTCCCTTGTGATTCGACGTATGAGGCGTATGCTGATCGGTGTGTTCATTGTGATACCCATCGGACCAGGCGAGGTCTCGTATCGTGGACGGCAGTAGAACCAAGCGGATTCTCATCGGGAAGGTCGGCCTTGACGGTCACGACCGTGGTGCCAAGTTCATCGTTCGGGCCTTACGCAACGCCGGCTACGAGGTGATTTACTCGGGCATTCGCAGGACGCCGGAGCAGATCGTGCGGACCGCCGTTGACGAAGATGTGGATGTGATCGGGCTCAGTCTCTTGAGCGGGGCGCACAACGAGCTGCTCGCGCGCGTGGCGGAGCTGCTTCGTGAGGAAGACGCCGGCAACATCGTCCTTTTCGCCGGCGGGACGATACCCGACCGAGACATTCCCCACCTCGAGTCCCTGGGCTTCAAATGGGTGTTCACGCCCGGCGCGCCGCTGTCGAAGATCCTGTCCGCTCTGGACGAGGAGCTGAAAGAGGGCGTTTGACGTCGCTGGCGCCGTCGCGTTCGGAGCTGCCGATGAAGCTCTGTGAGTGGATGGGGGTGGCGGCGCAGGCTAACGGGATTCAGATGTCTGGGAGAACGGGACGGAGGTTAGCACACCGGTAAGATGGATGAACTCGTCGACCAGATACGCCGTGGGGATCGCCGCTCACTCGCGCGGGCCATGACTCTCGTTGACGGAGTCGGGCCGGACGTGACGGAATTGAAGGATCGCCTGCGCCAATCGACGGGTGACGTGCCGTGGTGGGGTTTCACCGGCCCGCCGGGCGTCGGGAAATCGACTCTGATCGATGCCCTCGTGACGCTGCTGAGAAGGAGCGCGCATCGGACCGGCATCATAGCCATAGACCCGACCTCGCCCGTGTCGGGCGGGGCGCTGTTGGGTGATCGCGTGCGTATGATGCGGCACGCGGTCGATCGGGACGTTTTCATCCGTTCTCTTGCAACGCGCGGGCGGGAGGGCGGTCTGTCGGATGCGGCCGTGCATTGTGCCCGTCTTTTGGAGTTGGCAAGCTACGACCCGGTGTTGATCGAGACGGTGGGGGTCGGGCAGAACGAAGTCGATGTGGCGTCGGTGGCCGACGTATGCGTGGTGGTACTCGGTCCTGGATACGGCGACGACATTCAGCTCATCAAAGCCGGATTGCTGGAGGTTGCCGACGTTGTCGTGGTCAACAAGTGTGATCTGCCTGAGGCGGGGCGGCTCTTGAAAGAGGTGCATAGCGCATTTGCGGGCATCGTGGGGGTTGCTGAAGCGAGCCGGCTCCCTGATCCACATACGCCGGACTCAGCAGGTTCGGACGCCGAGGGTGACGAATCGGTCTCAGCGAGCGTCAGGCGTGTGGAGGTTCTCGGGGTCGAGGCGAAATCCGGAAGGGGTGTCGAGGAACTGCTCGATACGCTCATGGAGGCTGACCGGGTGGCTCGTGAGCCTGCGCGGCGGCAGAGTCTCCACGATCGCCGTGTCCTGGGTGAGATCAGACGAAGCGCGATGAAGCGGTTCGAGGAATCGTTGGATCGTGTGTTGTCCAATCCGACATACAGAGCCCATGTCGACAGGCTTCTTCACGGCGAATGCTCTCTCGATATGATGGCGGGCAGGTTCGCGGCGGATGCGGCGACGGAGCTGTATCGGGAATCGCCCGACGCGGGGGACGTGCCGGGAGAAGACTCGGCATGAGACATGCTACTCTGCAGGCGCGTTTGAGCCCGAGCTTCGGAGTCCGGCATCCGTGACGTACGGCGGATCATCAGGAGTCCGGTTATGAGCGATGCGTTGCGACCACACGTTGAGCGATGGAAGACGGAGATGCTCGCTCGGTCTGTCGAGAAAATACCTGAACAGGCGGATCGGCAGGTGACGGTTTCCGGCACGCCCGTCGAGACGCTGTATCTTCCCCAGAACGTGGCGGATCAGGCAGTGTGCGAGGGGTACCTGCGTCAAACTGGTTTTCCCGGCGAGTACCCGTTCACGCGCGGTGTACAGCCGACGATGTATCGCTCGCGTTTCTGGACGATGCGTCAATACGCCGGCTTCGCGACAGCCGAGGAGACGAATGAGCGTTATCGCTTTCTACTCGAACAGGGTCAAACCGGGCTCAGTGTCGCGTTCGATCTGCCGACGCAGATCGGCTACGACAGTGACCACGTCCTGGCAGCCGGCGAGATCGGCAAGGTCGGTGTCGCGATCGACACCCTGGCCGACATGGAGATTCTGTTCGACTCGATCCCGCTCGACAATGTTTCGACGTCGATGACGATCAACGCGCCGGCGGCGGTGCTGCTGGCGATGTACATCGCCGTCGGGGCAAAGCAGGGGGTTTCGCCGGAGAAGCTCACCGGTACGATCCAGAACGACGTGCTCAAGGAGTACATTGCACGTGGAACGTACATTTTCCCACCCGCGCCGTCACTCCGGTTGATCACCGACATCTTCGCCTTCGCGGCCCGGCACGTTCCGCAGTTCAACACGATCAGCGTCAGTGGTTATCACATCCGCGAAGCGGGTTCGACGGCCGCCCAGGAGATAGGCTTTACGCTGGCCGACGGCATTGCCTACGTCCAAGCCGCCCAAGCCGCGGGCCTGGACGTGGACCGGTTCGCCCCACGGGTCGCGTTTTTCTTCGGTGCAATGACGGACGTGCTGGAGGAGGTGGCCAAGTTCCGCGCAGCCAGGAGGCTGTGGGCAAGGATCATGAGAGATCGGTTCGGCGCGAAGAGCCCGCGAAGCTGTATGCTACGGTTCCATACGCAGACATGCGGCGCGACTCTCACGGCGCAGCAGGTCGATAATAATGTCGTTCGTGTGACACTCCAGGCGCTGGCGGCCGTGCTAGGCGGCACCCAGTCGCTCCACACGAACAGCCGGGACGAGGCTCTCGCACTGCCCACGGAACAGGCCGTCCAGATCGCCCTTAGAACGCAGCAGATCATCGCTCATGAGTCGGGGGTCGCCAACACGGTCGATCCGCTGGCGGGCAGCTACTATGTCGAGCAGCTAACGGACCGGATCGAGGCGGAGGCGGAGGCATACATCAAGCGAATTGACGAGATGGGCGGCATGGTGCGGGCGATCGAGCGATGTTACCCGCAAGGCGAGATCGAGCAGTCCGCCTACCGTTATCAGCAGGAGATCGAGCGCGGTGAGCGAACGATCGTCGGCGTCAACCGCTACACCACCAAGGAGGACACGCAGCCGGATACCCTGACGATTGGCGAGGAGGCCACACGCCGGCAGATCGATCGACTGACCAGGGTCCGCGCTGAGCGCGATGAGGCAGCGGTCGAGCGGGCGCTCGATACGCTCGAGGCCGCCGCCCGCAGCGAGGACAACCTCATGCCGCTGATTCTCGACGCCGTCAGCGCGTACGCTTCCGTCGGCGAGATTTGCGATCGCTTGCGGAACGTGTTCGGGGAGTACGAAGAACAAACGACGTAGAAACGTCGAAACGTCAAAAAGTCGAAACGTCAAAACTGAGAAAAGAAAAAAAGAAAAAAAGAAGAGAAGAAGAGAAGAAGAGAATTCAACACTTTGAAACTTTGAGATGTCAAACAACAAAAGCCGAAGAGGACAAACGCACAACGTTGAAAGAGGAGGTTGACGCCTCCTCGGTTCCTTGTTTAGACTTCTCGATTTTTCGCCTTTTGCCGTTTTTCCGTCTTGCTTTCTTGCTTTTTTGTTGTTCTTCTTTTTTGTTGTTTTGCTTTTGTTGTTTTGAAGTTTTGACTTTTCGACGTTTCGACGTTTATGTAGTGCTATGCAGCCGCCGTCACAGATAGATCATTTGGGCATCGCCGTGCACTCCATCGAGGAAGCGAGCCGGCTTTACCGCGACGTGCTCGGACTGGAGGTAGTCGGAACCGAGACGATCCCGGACCAGAAGGTGCGTGTCGTCTCGTTTCGGTTGGGTGAGGTCCAGATCGAGTTGCTGGAACCGACGTCGGACGACAGCTCGATCGCGCGATTCCTGAAGCAGCGAGGACCGG
>JAUXGE010000263.1 GCA_030622435.1 Planctomycetota bacterium | reverse complement strand
CCACGGGCGCTCGCGTCGAATCATATTCCAACAGCGGGTGCCTGGGGAGCCGAGATCAATCGAGCACGGAGCCTTGCGTCGAGGATGACGTAATCGAATTGACACCGAGTTCCGGCACGTTGGACGTGACCCATTGGAATGCGAGCTACAACTGCTGTCAGGATGACATCAAGGTGTCATCTTCTCTCGAGGGGAGCCTGCTATCGCTCACTGAAGAGGAGGTTCCTCCCGGCGGATACTGCGACTGTATATGCTGCTTCAATGTGGAAGCGACGATTGTAGACCTTCCAGCCGGCACATACACCGTCGAGTATTGCTGGTTGGATTATGAGCAGGGCTCGCGGTGTCATACTGATGACATTGTGATTCCGTAGTACGCCGCACGTTCGAACAGTTCGGCGCTGTTGGCGATCCAGAATACGCGCGGGAAACGCCAGCTGAGTTTCTCGTCCGGCTGCACGAAATCGTCGGTCATGGTCTGTCCATCGCTTTGAGAATCAAGGTCGCTTAAAGAAGCAAGGAAGGTATTCGTGTGTCGGGGGGATGGTAGTCGGAATCGACGCCGGCGCCCATCTGAGGGGCAAAAGAACGGAAATCAGCGATTCTGGGCCGGAATCGGCGATCGGAACCCGGAAGCAATTGCCTGCGGCAGGCCCATCCGGCCAAGTCTGTGCTTTGAATCGTGGTGTCGGCGCAGTATAATGGTGCCTGATTGTGATCCTTTCCTTCACCGAAGGCCGTTCGGGCCGCAGACGGTTTGGTGTGCCGGGCATGACGAAAAAAAGGGGGAAACCATGTTTTCTTACCGTCGTGAATTGCTAGGTCGTGGATGTCAGATCCGCTACGCGCTTATCGTTGCATTGGTCGGCGTGGTCGGGAGTGTCGCGCTGGCGACGGAGCCTGTCGCGTTGGCTCAACCAGACGGCTCGACGTTGGTGTCCGTGCCGGGGGGCGATGAGTCGTTCAACCGGTTCGCCTCCGACGCGAGCCAGAACTTACGAGCGCCGGTTCCTGTCGGTCAGTCGGCCGCGCGGCAGTCGGAGCTGAAATGGGAGCAGCTTCCGGATCTGGATCCAACCGGCATCGATGTCTTCGCTCAATACCCCCCAGCGGCTGGGGCCAGTGTCGTCACAGCCGACGACTTTCTATGCACGCAGACAGGCCCGATCACTGAGGTCCGAGTCTGGGGTTCATGGTACATGGATTGGCTCCCCGGCGGCGATCCAACGAATGTCAGCTTCATCATGAGCCTCCATGAGGATATCCCGGTGGGGCCGCATGGATGGAGCATCCCGGGCGACATCCTCTGGATGTGGGAGTTCAACCCAGGGGATTTCATCGCGGAACCCTACGCGTGGGACCTTCAGGAGGGCTTCTATGATCCGTCGGCGGATTACTACGAGTTCCCCGCCGACACCGTCTGCTGGCTGTACACGTTCTTCATGCCCGAAGGTGAGTACGCGTTCATGCAGCAAGGGACGGAAACCGAACCGGTTGTCTACTGGCTCGATTTGCAGGCTTACCCGTTAGAGGGGTCCTATTTCGGATGGAAAACCTCCACGGACCACTGGAATGACGATGCCGTTTGGGGTTTGGGTTCTGACCCGCCGGCTGAGTGGATCGAGCTCAGGTATCCGGCCGGTCACCCCTGGGTGGGCCAGTCCATTGACCTGGCCTTTTCAGTCTACACGGCAGTGTGCGAACCGTTGCCGGACGGCTCAGGTTGCAGGACGGACACGTGCGCCGCGTCCGTGGAAGCCTGTCAGGCGGCTTGCATGAACTACGATCCGATCACCGGCCAGACGACAGTGATCGATTGCGAGTGCCGCGCGCTGGGAGGTTGTCATGCGGAGGTGGGGGCGTTGCCGTCGAATCCGTGCGAACTGCCTGACAACGGGACGGGCACGGCCACACTCCCGCCCATTGGCTGCGAGTACGAGAGCCCTGACGAGAAGTGGATGATAATCGATGGGCTGCCGCCGGGCACGACGATCGAGATGGAAGGCATCCTGATGAACTTCGATTGTAGTGCCCAGCCCGGAGCTATGTGCTCCATGCCATTGCCGACCGGCCAGTGCGAGACGACCGGGGGCAGTCTGGGAGGGCATGGCGACTGTTTCGATTCGGTGCTGGATCTGACCGTTACCGGGACCGGCAGTCTGGCAGGCTTCAACCGCCACCTGTGGGTACCGATGTTCGGTGAGGTTCACACCGGGCCCCGCAATCCGGGCGATCCGGTCCAGGCGTTCGCGGCCGACATGTATCGTTTCATGGGCGAGTTGTTCGGCGATCCGGATTTCTGCGAGTTCCGGATCACGGCGGGCACGGACTTCGGTCTGCCGGGTCCGGGACAGACGACGCTGATCGAGCTGCCCAGCGGCGACTACGCGGTGGACAGCTTCTTTGACATTACGTACTTCATCGATTTCGAGGGCTGTCCCGGCAGCCAACTGGACGGATACGCGGGTAGCACGCTGGGCTCGATTCGGATCCAGACGGGTGGCGTCCAAGCGCCGCCGACCTGCGCGGGTGATTGCCCGCTGGGTGAGGAGTGCGTAACGACCGAGACGGGTCAGCCCGACGGGAGCGTCGACATCTGCTGCGATTGCGTGGAGGCGGTCTGTGAACCCATGGCCGACGGTTCGGCGTGCAAGCCGGGGACCTGCGATATCGCGGGAGAGGAGTGTGAGCCCAAGTGCGTGGAGTTCGATCCCGGGACCGGCGTGAACACGGTCGAGGAATGCGTGTGCCATGAGGCCGGAGATTGTCACGTCGATTTGGCCTCCGGGGTGCCGTATCCGTGCAGCGCGGCCGACAACGGCACCGGTACCCCCGATCTACCGCCGATCGACTGCGAGTACGAAAGCCCGGACGAGAAGTGGATGATCATTGATGGTCTGCCACCGGAGACGACGATCGAGATGGAAGGTCCGTTGACGGACTTTATTTGTGGCCAGTTCATGACCAATTGCTCGATGTCACTTGCGCCTGGCGAGTGCGAGACCATGGGCGGCTCGCTTGGTGGTCACGGCCACTGCTTCGAGGCGACGTTGGACTTGGATGTCACAGGTACCGGCAGCCTTGCGGGTTTCAACCGCCACCTGGCTGTTCCGATGTTTGCCGAGGCTCACACGGGTCCGCGCAATCCGGGCGATCCGGTTCAGACGTTCCCGGCTGACATGTATCGTTTGCAGGGAGAGTTATTCGGCGATCCTGACTTCTGTACGTTGCGTGTTACGGGGGGTACCGACTATGGTCTTCCAAGCCCCGGGAATACGACGCTGATCGTGCTACCCAGCGGCGACTACGCCGTGGACAGCTTCTTCGACATTACGTATCAGATCGAGTTCGAGGGCTGCCCGGCCAGTCAGCTTGACGGGTACATGGGAACCACCACCGCGACGATCCGCATCGAGACCGGCACGATGTCACCGCCGGTCTGCACCGGTGATTGCCCGCTGGGTTACCGGTGTGACACCACCGAGACACCGGGCGCCAGCGGTACAATTGATGTGTGCTGCGTCTGCGTGGAGGCTGATTGCGAGCCGTTGCCCGACGCTTCGGGCTGCTGGCGAGGTACCTGCGAGGTGTCCGGTGAAGATTGTCTGCCGGCCTGCGCCGATCTTGATCTGGCCACGGGGGATACGGCGGTCACGACGTGCGAGTGCCGCGACGCCGACGAGTGTCATGTGGATCCTTCCACAGCGGACAGTTCTCGGCTCTGTGTTCTTCCTGACAATGGCAGCGGGACGGGGAACCTGCCGCCCGGCGACTGCGAGTACCAGAACCCGGACGAAGTGTGGAAGATCATAGATGGCCTGCCGCCCGGAACGACGATCGAGCTGGACACGATCTTCATGGATTTCTACAGCATCGTCCGGGGTGACGGTGGGTCGCTGGGTGGTCAGTACGAGCAGTTCGATTCCACCCTTGATATGACGGTAAAGGGCACCGGTGATCTGGCCGGGTTCAACCGGCATCTTGCGGTACCGGCGTTCTGTGTGACGCACTCGGCCCCACGGACACCGGACAATCCGGTACAAGCTTTCCCGACTGTCCTCTTCCGCATGAGCGGCCAGCTATTCGGCGATCCGGACTTCTGCGACTTGATCGTGAGGGCAGGGGTGTATCACGGGCTTCCCAGCCCCGGCTACACCGTGCTGACCGAGCTACCCAGCGGCGACTTTGCCGTGGACAGCTTCTTCGACATTACCTATCAGATCGAGTTCGATGGTTGCCCGGGCAGCCAACTGGAGGGCTACGCGGGTACGACGACGCGCACGATCAGGATGCCGACCGGCGCCGTTGCACCTACGTGTGACGGCGGGTGCCAGACCGGGGAGCTTTGTGTGGGCACGACCACTCCCGGTTCCGGTGGATCGCTCGAGGTCTGCTGTGATTGTCTTGGGGATGTGTGTGGGCCGAAGCCGGATGGCACGGCGTGTCTGCCTGCGACATGTGTCGAGCCTGGTGATGAGTGCCAGCCGAGCTGTGCTCGATTCGACACTCAGTCTGGGCAGAACACAGTGTTGACCTGTGAGTGTCGCGAGCCCGACGCATGCCGCGTCGACGTTCTGTCAGGGGCCGTCCATCCTTGCATCGAGCCGGACAACGGCACCGGCACCGCCACTCTACCCCCGGAAGACTGTTCGTACGCCAGCCCCGACGACACGTGGAAGATCATCGACGGCCTGCCCCCGGGGACCACGATCGAGCTTGACGGTGTAATCGAGGAGTTCATCAACATTGTTGCAGGCAATGGTGGGTCACTGGGCGGCCAGTACGAGCAGTTCGATGCGACGTTCGATGCGCCCGTGTGGGGTACCGGGAGTCTTGCGGGCTTCAACCGCCATCTTGCCGTGGCGCTGACCTGCGAGACGCACTCCGCTGTTCGGAACCCGGGCGATCCGGTGCAGTCCTTCGCGACCGACTGGTTCCGCCTGCAGGGTGAGCTGTTCGGGGACCCCGATTTCTGTACGTTCCGCATTAGGGGAGGGACCGACTATGGTTTGTCGAGTTCCGGTCACACGACACTCACAGAGTTGCCCAGTGGCGACTTCGCTGTAGACAGCTTCTTCGACATTACCTATCAGATTGAGTTCGAGGGGTGCCCGGCCAGCCAGCTGGAAGACTACGCAGGTACTACGACGCGTACGATCCGGGTGGAGACCGGCCGCGCCGTCGCACCGAACTGCATCGGCGACTGTCCGTTTGGGTATGTGTGCGATCCGACGGTCACGCCGAACGGCGACGGGACGATTGATGTCTGCTGCAACTGCGTGGAACTTGACTGCGAGCCGATGCCGGACGGTTCAGCGTGCCAGCCGGCCCTCTGTCCACAGCAGGATGAGGTGTGTCAACCGGGTTGCGTGGAGTTCGACCTAGCGACAGGCCAGACCGACGTAACGGCTTGCGAGTGCCGCGACCAGGACGAGTGCCATGTGGATCCGGCCACGGCCGACACGGATCGCCTGTGCACGATACCCGACAATGGCAGCGGCACCGGTGATCTGCCTCCGGCATGGTGCGAATACCACAACCCCGATGAGATGTGGGAGATCATCGAAGGCTTTCCTCCGGATACGACAGTAGAGCTGGACACGATCTTCATGGACTTCTACAACGTGGTTCGCGGTGACGGGGGATCGCTCGGCGGCCGGTATCAGCAGTTCGACGCCACGCTGGATATGACTGTCACGGGTACCGGCGAGCTGTCTGGATTCAACCGTCATATTGCCGTGCCCGCGGTCTGCGAGACTCACTCGTCCCCGCGCACGCCCGGCGATCCCGTGCAGTCGTTCCGCTATGACATGTTCAGTCTGTACGGCCAACTGTTCGGCGACCCGGATTTCTGCGAGTTCATTGTCACCGCAGGGGTGGATTACAGCATGCCCAGCCCCGGACAGGCGACGCTCACCGAGTTGCCCAGCGGCGACTTCGCCGTGGACAGCTTCTTCGACATCACGTACCAGATCGAATTCCAGGGCTGTCCGGGCTCACAACTGGAGGGTTATTCCGGAGCGACGATCGGGACTGTTCGTATCCCCACAGGCGCCGTGGGACCCATGTGTGCGGGCGGCTGCCTGGAGGGTGAGGTCTGCCAGAAGACCGAGTCCCCCGGATCGGCCGGCACGGTCGACATCTGCTGCGAATGCGTTCCGGACGCGCCCGATCCACCGATCGATACAGTCGGCGAGCCGGGTTATGACAAGATTCGGTACATCTCGTTCGTGCCGAGCACGCCGGGCGTCCAGACGGCGATCCGTGTCACGCTGACGACGATGCCGCCGCCGTACGCCGGCTTCAGCGGGCAGCAGATGTGGGTCGGAGAGGCCCTCGAGAAGTGTGAGAACGGCGGTGTGAGCACTCCACCGTGCCCGCCGGTACCGCCGCTGAATCCCAGCTTCCAATCGGCTAACCTGCAGTGCACTCCGAACTGTATGGACTACGGGTCGGTGGGGGCCCTTCACGTAACCGACGACGAGATCATTCCGAACGCCGTCTATGACGTGCAGATGATCGATTGCAGCTCGGACTTCGGGAACGAGGCGAGCTACTCTGATCCACTGACGATCGGTACCACTCCCTGGGGCGATCTGGTGGGGAACTGCACGGTAACACCGTGCACGCCGGCGGATGGTATCGTGAACGTTACGACGGACGTGACGGCCGTTCTCGACAAGTTCAAGAACCTGCCGGCTGCGGTGATGAAGTCGCGTGCGGACCTCGATCCGAACCTGCCGGATTGGCTGGTGAACATCACGGACGTGACGTTTTGCCTGGATGCGTTCCTCGGCTTCACCTACCCGCCGTTCGGCTGGGCAGGACCGGGTG
>JAUXGE010000132.1 GCA_030622435.1 Planctomycetota bacterium | reverse complement strand
GTGCTCGACTTGACAGATGTAGGGGGCGGAAGCGTCGTCAGACTCAACGCGAAGCTCATCAGGGCGATCGTTGTGGTCTTCATGGCAGGCATCCTTTCATACGAGGAGACGGCGCCGTCGGAACCTGCACGGCCCTTCGCCGCACCGCCTGTTCCCGTACGCAACCCTGGCGGACATGCCGCCAGCGGAAACCGCGCGCCAGAAGTACCTAGCAGCCCGTTGAAAAACACGTAGTCCGCCATAACGGTGTAGCGTCACCCCTCGTGGGTGACGATCAAAGTGGCTTTTCGCCGCCCACAAGGGGCGGCGCTACACTTTTTTAACGGCCTGCTTGGCACCAGTGGCTATCGCGCGCAAATCATCTGTCATATGAACCCCACCCGTATGATGACCGGCGGCCACGACGCGCCATGTGAGCATCGCAGACGACACCGACCGGGCGGTTGACCCGATAGGACATACAGACCGCCGCCCCCAGCGGCCATAAGAGTATAGCCCGTGACCAAGCTTCCTTTCAACCCGACGGCATTTTTGACCCCCGGATTGCGTTCTGATCCTCTGAGACCGGCGTTCTCATCGATGTCTCGGTTGGCACAGGTGGCTTCCGTTGCCCAAGGGGCTCTGTCGCCGCTGGATTGATGGATTGCCGCAAGACATGCCCGCGCCCGCCTTGATGGGCTTTTAGCTGGTTGTGTCCCTCGGGGCGGGCTTGGGCATGGCACCCACAACCGGGATGCATCCATCAAATCACAGGCGTCCGTAGCCCTAGGATCCGGCGGGTGGTACATGGCGATGCCTCGATTGGCGCGGGGGGCATCCGCTACTTCGGGGTCGGGCACGCCGGGGGTGCCATGGCCAAGCGGACGAAGGTCGTGGACGCCTCTGCCGAAGGAACACATGCCCGCGTCTCGCCCTCAGGTACTCAGAGCGATCAGCGCGGCCATGTTCCCGTATCAGGGGAGGTTTCTCAGCCTTCTCCCGGCTTGGGCATGGAACCCGCATATGGGTTCACTGACTGCTTACACTGAGACGCCGGTATCGGGCACTTGCACCTGCCTCGATCGACGGGTCGTAAGCTTGACCTGCTGGAGTCTTCCCGGTGTTTTACGAAGTTATCCCCACCCAACCCGGGGCCAGCCGGACGATTGCGTGCAGGATCGCGCACGTGTACAGCCCGGCAACGACATCGTCCCCGACGACGCCCCAACCCCCGGGCCAGCGTTTCTCGATCCAGTTGGCGGGAGGAATTTTCGTGATGTCCAGCGCTCGCTCGATCAGAACCGCGAGGATGGCCAAGTGTGGGGTGAAGGGGAGGAATGGCACAGCGAAGAGGAAACCGGCCACCTCATCCCAAACGAGCTTGCGGCTGTCCTTCTCACCGAGGATCTTGTCGCCGACCGAATGCAGCCAAACGGATGCCAGGGCGAACGACAATGTCAGAAGGATGTACATCGGCCACGGCCAATCGTGGACAAGCCAAAAGAGCGGCGGGCCGATCAGAGCCACGGTGACGGTCCCCGACGCGGGCAGATGCCCGAGTGGTCCGAGCGACCCAACCATGATCAGGAGGCGGTGTCGGGTATGTAACGTTTCGGTCATGGGCACTATCGTGGCATGGTTGATTGTGAATCGCAAACGCCCCTTTGCGGTTGAATGCCGCGTTGGAAGCCTGGGCATATTTCGTCGCATCTGCTTCCGACCATCAAAAAGTCGTGTGACAAACGGTCGAATCGCCTGTGAAATGACGGTAACGCCGTAGTAACAAACGGGTCAACCGGTTGCCATAATCTGCAGTTATAGGTTATAAACACCGATCTGGCAGGACAATGCGTGACTGTCTACCTCGGCCGGAGAGGGAACACCATCGACGGGGACTATTGACCCCAACTGTTTCCCTCCTCGCCGGTGTTTCCGTCATGGGTCCCGGCATTACCGTGTTTTCGTGTTCTTCTTTTGTGAAGTGTGAAGAAGGGATAGCAACTCATGAGTACGAACCTTGATTCCCAAGAGATGGGGAAACCGTGTTCGACCCTGCGAGGTGTGTGGAGGCCGTTGTCGGTATGGAGTACCTGTGCCGCCACCGCTTGCCTTGCGTTGGCCGTCACGTTTGTGGTGGCTGGGCCGGCCTTTGCAGACCAAACCGACAAGAAGCCCGGCGTTAAGAGGGTGCGTCCAAAATCCGTTGATCGCGAGCGTGCGAAGAGGATCGGGGCTCCGTCTGACGCTAAGAAGGGGCAGCAAGATACAGTAGCTGTCGACCCTAACAATCCTCACCCCATTATCACCTGTGACAAACCTAGCCATGATTTCGGAACGATCTGGATCGGCCCCACGCTCCAGCACTCGTTCACGATCAAAAACGTGGGTAACGCCCCGCTCAACATCACCAAGGTGCGCCCTAGCTGTGGCTGCACGATCGCAGGGAAGTACCCGAGCAAGATCGCTCCGGGCGAGTCCGGGGTATTTCCCTTTGCGCTCAACAGTACGAAGCTGCGCAACAAGTTCGATAAGGCCATCGCCATCAAAACGGATGACCCCAAGACGCCCAGCTTCCGGGTAAGGCTCCAGGGCAACGTCAAGCGCTATATCGAGGTCGTGCCTCCCAGCGCTCATTTCGGAAAGTTGTCAGGCGAAGAGGAAGTATCACGAGTACTGAAGCTGACGAACAATACCGAGGAGCCTCTGGAATTGAGCCTCAAGAAACGTCCCAAGGACAACTTCGAGGTTGAGCTGAAAGAGACGGTACCAGGCAAGGAATATGACCTCTCCGTAACGGCCAAACCACCGTTCAAGTCCGGCGTATTCCGGCAGAAGGTCGCCTTCAACACGAACCTCAAGGGCTACAAGACTCTCAACATCGACATCCGTGGTAGCGTTCCGCAGCGTCTCGAGGTTTACCCGACCGTGCTGAACGTCCTATCCAAGAGCGCCGGCACGCCGGAGAGCAAGCGGCTAGTTCCGCGTATCGTCCGCATGTCAAACTACGGAAAAAAACCTGTCAAGCTTCTGGAGGCAACCGTCAACGACCCCACAGTTACCACGACGATCACGGAGCAGCGTGCGGGGAAGGCGTATATGGTCAAGGTCGAGTTCCCGCCTGAATACATGCCCCCGGCGCAAGGGCACAGGCTTACTTTGAAAACGGATGACGAACTCAGACCCCAGATCACCGTGCCGATCCGGGCATTGGCTTCCAAAGACAAGTCCAAGCGGGCTCAAGCGAAGCGCAAGCGTCCGGCCGAGGAAATGCTGGGACGAAAGGTCCCGTCGTTCAGCACGCAGACTATCGAGGAGAAACCCTTTTCGACTGAAGACCTGGCCGGAAAGGTCACCGTCCTCGACTTCTTCGCAGTGAACTGCGGTTTCTGCAAGAAACAGATTCCTCGGCTCGAGACGATCCGCAAGGAGTACCAGGACAAGGGTGTCCGGTTCGTAGCCGTAAGCCAGACCATGCGGAACAAGAAGTACAGCGAAGACGAGGTGACGGATACGATCAACGGCCTCGGCTTCCGAGGCGAGTTGGTCACCGATTCTGACAACGTTGTGGGACGGCTCTTCAAGGCAACCAGCTTCCCCACTATGGTCGTCCTCGGAAAATCCGGCACGGTCGATGCCGTCAACATTGGAAACATGGGAGATCTCGAGACGCGGTTGCGCGGACAATTGGACGCCCTGATTGCCGGAAAGCGGGTGCCGAAGGTCGAGACCTCCGCGAAAGCAGAGAGACCCAAGCGTAGACGCCCGGGTGAGCTGATCGGAAAACCCTCGCCGAGCTTCGCCCTGATGACGCTGGACGGCAAGCCGGTCGACACTGCCTCCTTGAGCCGGCATTCTGCTACCGTGCTCAACTTCGTCGCCACCAATTGTGGTTACTGCAAGAAGCAGGTTCCTCGCCTGGAGAAGTTGCGGGCTCAGTACGCCGACAAAGGAGTTCGGTTCGTAACGGTCGTCGAGTCGATGCGAAAGAAAGCCACGGTCGCCGAGGTCATCGGGAAGATGCAGAGTCTCGGGTGGCAGGCGGAGGTCGCACACGATCCGGATAACAAGGTTGGACCTTTGTTCAATGCAACCGGTTTTCCGACCATGATCGTGTTGGGCAAAAGTGGCAAGGTCGAGGCAGCCAACGTCGGGAATATGGGCAACCTCGAGGAGCGTGTGACGGCGCAGCTCGATGCGATTATAGCGGGTAAGCCGGTTCCAACAATAGCCCCACGAATCGCAGCGAAGACGCCCGACAAGAAGACTCCGGAAAAGAAGCCGCCGGCTGATGATGGGCCCAAACCCGCGCCGGCTTTCTCGATCACGACGGTGGATGGCAAGACCGTCTCGAACGCCGAGCTGGCTCACTATGGAGCGACTGTGCTGAACATCAGTGCCCCCAACTGTGGGTACTGCAAGAAGCAGATCCCGCGCGTGGAGAAGATCAGGCAGCAGTACGCCGACAAGGGTGTGCGATTCGTCAACATCGTCGGCAAGATGCGGAAGGACTACACGACAGACGAGGTGATCGACCTGATGAAGACGCTCGGATCGCACCTCGAGACTGCACACGATGACGGCAACACGTTCGGGCGGGCCTTCAAGGCGAGAAGTTTCCCGACGATGATCGTGCTCGGCAAAACCGGGAACATCGAGGCGATGAATGTCGGAAACCTTGCCGATCTCGAGAAGAGGGCGATAGCCCAGCTAGATGCTATTCTAGCGGGCAAGCCCATTCCCAAGTTCGCCACTAAGACAAAGCCGAAGCGCAAGAGACCGAACGACCTCGTCGGTAAACCGGTTCCGCAGTTCGCCCTCGAGACGCTCGACGGCAAGCCTCTCACCCAGGCGTTACTGAGCGAAAGCCCGGCCACGGTGTTGAACTTCGTCGCCACGAACTGCGGATACTGCAGCAAGCAGATCCCACGGCTGGAGACGATGCGGGCGAAGTACGCCGACAAAGGGGTGCGTTTCGTGACCGTCTTCGAGTCGATGCGGAAGAAAGCCACGCTCGACGAGATAATGGCGAAGACGAAGACTCTCGGGTGGCAGGGAGAGGTCGCGCACGACCCGGACAACAAGATCGGCCCCCTATTCAACGCGAGCGGATTCCCGACCATGGTCGTGCTGGGCAAGAACGGCCGAATCGAAGCGGCCAACGTCGGCAACATAGGCGACCTCGAGACGCGCGTGACGGGGCAGCTCGATGCGATCCTCGCCGGCAAGCCGGTTCCGAAGATCGCCGCCGCAAGCCCAAAGAGCCAGAAGAGAAAACGCCCGGCGGAGGAGCTGCTAGGCAAACCGGCACCGGCGTTTACTGCGACAACGCTAGACGGTAAGACGTTATCGAATGCGGACTTGAAATCTCACCCGGCCTTCGTCCTGAACTTCGTCGCTCCGAACTGTGGGTACTGCAAACGTCAGATCACCGGAGTAGAGAAGGTGCGGCAGGAATACGAGGCCAAGGGCGTGCGCTTCGTGAACGTCGTGCAGAAGATGCGAAAGGACTACACGACGGAGGAGATCGTTGACGTGTTCAAGGGCGCTGGCTCGCACTTGGAGCTTGCGACGAGCGACTTCGAGGCCAAGGATATCGGACGTAGTTTCAAGGCAACGGGCTTCCCGACCCTGGTCGTGCTCGGTCCGGACGGGAAGGTGGCCAACGTCACCGTAGGTGCCAAGAAAGACCTCGAGACTACGCTGAGGGCTCAGCTCGAGAAGATGGTCAAGTCCTATCCCTAAGGAGTGCTGAGGCCCGTGCAGGTGCCGGTTCGCTTTCGTGATAACGACCGGCCCCGGCCAGCGGCGGCACGGAAGACGTGACAACGCCGCTGAAGTGAAAGACAGACGACCGGATACGCAATGAGCCCGCTCGCCGGATCCCTCCCCGGTGGGCGGGCTTTCCCTATCATTGGGTAGCGGGCGTCCCTGGCTGGCCGTTGAAGAAGGTGTGGCGTGGGCTTCCAGCCCGCGTTTTCACCGGCTGGAAGCCGATGCCACAAGAGCAAGAGAGCCTTCTTCAACAGGCTGCTACGTGGGGGGGCGAGAATCGCGTTGGGAGTCGCTGACAACCTCGACTTCCCAGTCCTCACCGACCCAAAGCCCCAGCACACGTACGGGCAGGTCCCAGGTCTCGATGATTCCGATGCACGCTCGAAGGACGGCCAGGTGCTGCTCTTTGGAAACTGGGAACCCTGCACAATCGTGATGGACAACCATGGCCACGACCCGACTGCCGTGCACATTTACCGAGATTGCCACCCGCCGCTTGACGGAATCGAGACCTTCCGGTGGACCCGCAGTCATGACCTTGTCAGGTCCGGGCTCGGTGATCATGTCAACGTAGTCCGCCTCGAAATGCCGCTTCATCCACGCGATAACGGGTTCCTGGACACGCCCATCCATACAGTTGATCGCCGTAACGAAAACGCCGTCTGCCACAAGCTCTTCCCTTCGAGAAGCGACGACTCGAGTCGGTTCCGCTAAACCGAGTTCCCCCTTCTCCAGGCGTCAGGCAGCATCCTACCAGGGCAGGCTAATCGATCCAAACGGGAAGGGCCGGCCCAGACGCACGATGGACGCGCACATCTTCTGACAATCCCTCCGGGTGCCTGCCTGGCGCAACTCGGATAATACGAGTATCATGAGTTGTCGGCTCGGGGTACGGGTCGAAGCCGTTCAGGACACCCAAGGCCAGAAAAAGGAGGAGTCCGATGAAACTTGCCGCCGGCAGATTCAACAGCGTCCTCTGCACCCTGTTCCTTATGCCTTTCGTCGGCGTCCCTGCACTCGCCGGTGAACCGACCCAACCCAAGGTCAACGGGACGCTGAGCGAAATCGACGGAGTGCCCATCCTCCGTGTGTGGGGCACGGCTGAGGAGCAGGGATTCGCGCAAGGCTTCCTCCTGGGTCCTGACATCGTCCGATTCCTGGATGGCTTTCTTTCCAGCGGTACGATCCTTGACGTGGAGGGTTACAGGAACCGCATCCTCCCCCGACTTGGCCTCATGAAGATACAGCCGCCGTATGAGGCGGAACTCCGTGCCATGTTAAGGGGAATCGAAGCCAGGACGGGTGGTCCCGCAATTGTCTCCGCACTCTAGCGCCCCATACGCTATGAGGACTTGGCAATCAGCAACTGCATGGGGGATGTACTCCGCACGGGGTGTTCTTCCTTCGCAGCATGGGGATCTGTGACTGAGAATGGCCAGACCATCGCCGGGCGAAACATGGACTGGCCCACCAACCCAGCCCTCGAAGGATCACAGATAGTCACCGTGCGAGTACCTCCAACCGGCAGTGCCTTGCAGGGGTGGGTCTCGGTCTTCTGGCCATCGTTGATCGGCTGCACCACCGGGATGAACGCTGAAGGCGTTACTGTTGCCATGCATGATTCGAACAGCCCAGCTCCGTCCACTTCTGCCGATTTCACGTCATCGACCCTGCTTTATCGAGAGGCCATCGAAGCCGCCCAGGCCGAAACGGCCTTGGAGGACATCACTCGGGTCTTCCGTCAGCGTCACACACTCCCCGGGTACAACATGATGGTTACCAGGCCCGACACCGGTCATGGGCCAGCCGCGGTCGTGTTCGAGCACGACGGGGACCTGACTCACGACAAAGGCATGACTCTTCGCAAGCCCGAAGGCTTGGACACGTTCCTTGCATGCACGAACCACTCGCGTGCTCGCTACGGACCGGCTCCCGGCACCCGCCACCCGAGACTCTACGGTGGACTCGAGAAAGTGGCTGCCCGCGAGGGCAAGCACCACCTGACGGTGAAGAGGGCGTGGAAGATGCTCATTGGCGTTTCGCCCGAGGGCGTCCTCACACACCACAGCGTGGTCTTCGAACCCAACAAACTGCTGATGCATGTGGCGTTTGCACAAAACGGCAGACATGCGCCGCAGTGCAAGCATATAACGCTGGACGTGACCAAGCTTCTGGCCGGTGATTACCCTGGCGGCAAGTAGCTCAACGTCGCCATGACCGTGATGGATGACTTCGTCATCAACAGCTTCGCTCGAACGACATCGTGGACCGAGGCGTCACGCAGACCTGATCAGCCGGCACTCACGACTCGAGGAGCGTCCTCCTCCGACAGATCGAGGACGTAACCCGTCGGAGAGCCGTCCGCTCCGATCGTCTCGACGATCGGAGATGTGTGCCGCCCCGGGTTTGCACGAAGCACGCGCGCGGCGGAACCGTCACTGAGATGCACCTCACTTCCAATGGGGAACAGGGAGACGGTGTCCAGAAGGGCCCGCACCAGAGTCCGGTCGAATTTGTCCTTTGCAGCATCCATCAGAACGGTTTTTGCGGCCTCGTAGGGCTGCATGGCCGGTCGGTAAGGCCTGTCAGACGTCATCGCAACGTACACGTCCGCTACAGAGACGATCTTCGCGTATTCGTGGAGTTGCGGACCGAATCGCCCCCGTGGATATCCGCCCCCGTCAACACGCTCGTGTGCCTGATATCCTATGAACCGGACAGCCTGTGGCAGGTCTCTGACATCCCCGAGCATCTCCAACGTGTGCAACGGGTGACGATGGATCTCGTGCCATTCCGCCTCCGTCAACTCCCCCGGCTCCAACCGAATCGACACGGGTACACGAAGCATGCCTATGTCCTGCAGCATCCCGCCAAGACCGATCGTCGCGATCCGATCCCGTTCCAGCCCCAGGTGTGACGCGATCGCCATGCTCAACAGGGCCACGTTGACACAGTGGTCGTACAGATACTCATCATCCGAGTGCTGCATGGCCACGACGAGAGGAAGCAAGTCGAAATCGACCGATGCCATCCCGACAAAATGCTCCACCGAGTTTCTGAGCTCGTTGGCCGAAGTCCGATACCCCGGCTCGAGCTTCCCACATAGATCGGCCACAGCCGCACTCGTCGCCGAGTGCTTCTCGACTCCGATCCGCGCCTCAGTCTTCAAATCGTCCACCGACAGCCGAGGTCGGCGCCACGCCTTGACAGGTTGATAGGTGACGGACCTTTGAAGCTCGCCGGCCAGACGTTCGTCCAACAGACGGCTTTCCTTACTGTGAAGATCGTCTTCTCTGGCGATGTTCCCCGTTTGACCGCCGTCGTGACCCTCACGGACCTTCGGAGAACGCAGCCGGACCCGTGTTATGCCGCGTGTGTGAAGATCATCCAGGAACTTCCTCGTCATCCGCGATCCCGCAAGAAGCAACACCGCTCCAGCTTCATCGCAGACATCCAAGGACAAAGCCCGGTCGCTACGGATGGATTCCAGTACGGCAGCCCTGAACTGCTCGACTCCGAACAAACGACCGGGCTCCTTGAATCCACCGCCAGCGGTTACGAGAGCCTCCACACCGGCACCACCTGACGAATTCATGCTCAACCGACCCGCAGCGGCCAGGTCAGCCAGTTCACAGTCGAGGATCTCCTCCCAGTTGACGTTCGTGTCTTCACTCATCCAGCCGACCTTGTCAGATATTGCCCATGCCCCTCACTCATCCAGCCACCATCTGAACATTGAGCGCCATCCCAAAGAGCACCTTAGTCCCCCCCCGCGACCTCACGCCCCACGTTGCCCCCTGGAATGTCAAAGTGCCGTTAGCTCTGGATTGACGTTGCCTCGCCTGACAATGTGCACTGGTGGCTTGGCCGACAGTATCTCACGGGCACACAAGCTGCCGGTGGCACCCATGAATTCCTCAAACCATGGCTGACGAAGCACTAGCCGAAACTCGACAAGAGCATCTCCCGGGGCAAGACTACCCTTCCGAAGAATCGGCGTGTCGCTGGCCGCTCTTAATCGGCTTGTCCCCACAATAATCCACCCGCTTGGGACAGGACCTCATGCCGTTCCTTCAATCTGTCACATTACGCGGCGCGCTCGAGCTCTACCCATAAACACAACTCGCACCGCGATACATCAAGTAACACCTTTACGGATTGAAGTACCTATAATTTGAAGCTCCCGTCGCCTCACAAGTACCGAAACGCGTCCCGTTGTAGCCAAAACGGATAACGGTGAGACGCACTTCAGAGTCGGGTTCGTTCCGCGGTCACTCCAACAAGTTTGGAATCCGGGACTCAGTGCCTTCACACAGCCCGTCGTGTGGTCTTCTGCTGAGAAACAATAGATGTGGTGGACTTTAGATTCGGAATCCGGTACATTAGGGTCAGTTATGGGGCCTCTGCTCTTCACGCCGCACGCGGCGCTGGAAGCAGGCGTTCGTTCGGTGGGATTCCTAGAGGGGGTGCAGGAAGATCGAGCGAGCCGTCCCGACCACGCTTATCCAGGGGTTGGCAAGGCGGCAAAAAGACGGAACGAACTCCTTCTCGGGTATCCTCATTCGGACTTAATCTGCGCAGGCAACGGCCTGATTGTTCGTGGCAGCGTGTCGTCTGTGTTTTCGCAGCCGGCGATACCTGTACAGCAGGAGCGCAGCGTTTCGCGAGTGAATACTCTAACTGGACCGACGAGGGGCCACGGCGCCCGCGTCCCAGTTCACCGTGCATACAAGCGGTAGTCGCTTGATGCCTGGTGAAAACAGACATGCGAGTGGGATTAAGCGCGGTGTTTGGCCGCTGAGGAAACGAGGACGGATCGACACGGAAGAACATACGGAAGGAAGGAAACATGACTTCGTCGAAGACAACGATCTTGGGTTGTTGCGTAGTGGGTATTCTCAGCACGGCTGCAGCCGGTGCGGGCATTCGGTGGGTGCCTGTCAGCGCCACAGGGAGCCATACGATCGCCGGAAACGAGATAACCCTGGATGGAGGTGGACAGAGAGTGTTTCTGGAGATCCGCATAGCAGAATGGGATCCGGACCTCGATGGCGAGCCTTTGTTGAAATCCTGGCAGGCGGTCGTGGACTCCACCGGCTACTCGAGCGGTGTTCGCGGCGTGCTCGCACCGGCAATCGAACCATGCACGGCTACCAGCGAGTGCGAGGCGGCCTTTGGAACCGGCGCAACGTGTGACGTGCCGCCGTTTGCGGGGGTCGAGTGCACACCCGGCTTCATCGACGTGAGCCGGACCGATTACGTCTTTGCCACCGTGCTGGACATGCCCGCCGTGGATATGAGTGTTCTCAACTATCGCTTTGCCAGCGCGGCCATGATGTTTTCTGCCGC
>JAUXGE010000281.1 GCA_030622435.1 Planctomycetota bacterium | reverse complement strand
CCCGCACTGGTGAAGTCCCGGCCCGCGATCTGGTTGATGTCGGGGTGATCCTGCTGCACACCGTCATCGATGATGACTGTGATGATGGCCGGATCGCCGACGCTGATGTCCCATGCCTCGGGCCCATCCATGTCCATATCCACCGTGCCGCCGCTCTGCCCGGTGTTGTGCAGACCCCACAAGTTGGGGAAATAGGGATCATCTGGAATCAGTGACTTCCGCGAAGTCATGATCATGTCCGGCTCGGCGTACTTGACCTCCGGCCGCTCGGCGAGTCGGTTGGCGATCTCGAGAACGGCAAGCCCGTCCTTTGCCGTTGTCTCTATGCGCGCAAAATCCTTGACCTTCGCCCAATCCTCGTCGCTGATGGAGCCTGAGCCGGAACCCACCTCGACCAGCATCGTCTGCGCTTTCTCCATAGTCACATCCTCATGAAATCCGATGAGGATGTGCTTGGTGATGATCACGGGATCCCCGCGGCCGTCGAGGAAGACCGGTGAAGCGAACGCGACCTCGTCAGTCCCGGCCGCCTTGGCCACAAGCTCCCGAACGCTCTTCGCGTCCTTGACCGTGTCGGATGTCCTGACGATGCGCAGGTTGGCTATGCCGGACGGCTCGATGTCCGCTGCTTGGATGCCGACTGTCGGCAGCCCCTTGGATAAAACGACCGATTCACCCTGTGCCGCCGCTTTCTCGAAAACGGCGATCCGCGTTGTGTCATATAACAGGGAAATCTTCTCGTCGAAGTAGTAATAGTGCGCCGTGTCCTGTGCCCGAGCGAGTTGCGCTCCCGCCAGAGTGATCAGGACGGTAGACAGAATCGTCTGGTTGATAGTGATTGTCGATCTCATGGCAGAACTCCTTCCTATACGTTGCCTCGATTCCTCTTGAAACGCTTCGTGATTTGCCACTCCATCGGCAGGCGAGGTTCCTTCCTCCCCCGACAGAGACACTTTCACTGCGATCGCCTGTGCCCCTCCTTTCCGCGTGTGACGCCCGGCGCCCGCGACCGACGATGCGATCCTGCATCCCCTGTCAGTCTCGATGACACCCAATTCGCTCGCGCACGCCCCGAATGCGCGCGCAACAACCGCCACGGTACTGTTGCCAATTGGAGGAACATGGCGTGCATACCGGTTCTTGTGAGAAGATCAAACTTGGACGACAAATTCCCGGCCGGATCGCTCCGCGCACGCTCATACTGCCTGACCGGTACGTCCACTACCGTCGTGTTGCGCGGAGACCCAAGACGAGTGATGGTCTGCCAGTCCATAGATTCGCAATCTCGAGAACCGAAATCCCCGACGACGCTCTACGTGCTGTTCGGACGGACTCGAAATGGCACCCGGTGGAGTGGAACCCGGGCAGCCGCGACGCCGATGCCGTCCTGTGCTGGTTCCTGTTGTCAGCCTACCCAGCTTGATCAAGGCCCGCAAGGGGCTGCCGAACGTCGAAGACCTCTCCCGGCGGGGTTACGGCGCGCCCGGACACCGAACTCGAACTCACGTCAGCGAAACGGGGTCGACGTCTACGATGACTGCTGTGTGCCCCATCCTTCGCCCTCCGCGCATTTGAAACACTATCCGACGTTCGAGGCGAAGGGTGGGGGACGGATCTTGGATAGCGGTGTGTTGAAGAAGTGTGACACGGGTTTTCAACCCTTGCTTGCATCGATTGAAAACCGGTGCCACAGTAAGGTCGGCGCATTGTTTCAACGGACTGATAAGCGTTTCTTCTGCCTACGAGTCCGTCCCCCACCCATCCCGGCGACGCGACGACACGACACGACTGTCCGACCCATCTAGGCGCCGGAATGGATGGGGCACCCACCGGGGTTACGGCGCGCCCGGACACCGAACTCGAACTCACGTCAGCGACACGGGGTCGACGTCCACGATGACTGATCCGGCCTTGGTGCTCAGGGTGTTTGACTGTTCGAGGTGGGCTATGAGTTGCCTGAGGACCATGGCGTCCGTGGCTCGCAAGAGGAGATCGTACCTGTACTTACCGCGCAACCGGGACAGCACGCACGGCGTCGGGCCGATCACGTCGGCACCGGGCAGCGCAAGCCGGTTGATGGCCTCGTGTATGTGACCATAAAGGGCTTCGGCCTCTCGCCGGACGGTCTCCTCGCGCGAATTGGACAGTACGATTCGGGCAAGCCGGCAAAACGGCGGCAGACCGGCTCGTTGACGAGCCGGCAACTCCTCCGCGACGAAAGACTGATAGTCGTGCTTCAGGGCGTGCCGCAAAGCGGGCAAAGCGGGTGTCGTGGTCTGAACAACGACTCTGCCCGAGGCGTCGGCGCGGCCCGCCCGCCCGGCAACCTGAGTGATCAACTGGAACAGCCGCTCATGGGCTCGAAAGTCGGCAGCCAGAGCGCTTGTGTCGGCGTGGACGACACCGACGAATGACACGTGGGGAAAATCGAGCCCCTTGGCAATCATTTGCGTCCCGACCAGAACGTCGATCTTCCGAGCCTCGAAGTCATCCACGATTTGTTGATACTGGTCCCGGTGCCTCATGGTGTCACTGTCAACACGTTGGACCCTGGCTCTCGGATACAGCGTCGCCAGAACATCCTCCACGCGCTGTGTGCCGACACCGCTCTGGATCAGTCTCTCACCGCAGGTCACGTTGGGGCAGACGGTGGGAGTTTCGATCCGCGATCGGCAGTAATGGCAGATCGACTGCCCGCGCACCGAATGCACGACCAGGTTCACGTTGCAGTTCGGGCACACGATGCTCGTCTTGCACGCCGGGCAGTAGATGCGGTTGGCGTAGCCGCGGCGGTTCATCAGAAGAAGGGCCTGCTCGTTGCGGTGGAGAGTCTCGGCGAGCAGTCGTTCCATCAGCCTCGAGAAAACGACCATTCGCTTTTGCTCGACGTACTCGTCGCGCATATCGACGATGTGTACGTCCGGCATGGGGAGGTCTTTGACGCGTCGATGGATGCAGACACGCCGGTAGTGGGATCGGTGCTCGGTGTTGTACCAGGTTTCGATCGACGGCGTGGCCGAGCCCAGAACGATCGGGATGCCGAGCCGGTTGCCTCGCATGATGGCGACGTCGCGCACGTTGAACCGTGGGGCTTGAAGGTTCTTGTAGCTCGTCTCCTGTTCCTCGTCGACGCAAATCAATCCGAGAGCTGGGCAAGGGGCGAAGATCGCGCTACGCGTTCCGATGATGACCTTCTTGTCTCCCACGGCCACCTGACGCCACAACCGAGATCGCTCACCGTCGGTCAGCCCGCTGTGGTTGACCGCGACATCAGGGAAACGCGACGCCAGACGCCCCACCAGTTGCGTCGTCAGGACAATCTCCGGGACCAGGAGGATTGCCTGTCGGCCAGCGGCCACCACGCGCCGAATCGCCCGAATGTAGACCTCCGTCTTGCCCGACCCGCTCACACCGAACAACAACGTCACTGAGAACCGTCCGGCGTCGATCTCCGTGTGGATCTTCTCCAGGGCTTGACGCTGCTCTTCGTTCAGCTCGAAAGTCGGTTCGATGAGCGCCACGTCCGGCGGATCTGCCTCCACGAGGATCTTCCGGACTGTAATCTCGACCCACCCTTCGTGGGCCATCGCGCGGAGAACGGCCGGGGACACGCCGGTACTGTCGAGCAAGGGGTCAACCGGAACGGGCTCGTGCTCGGGGGCCAGGGTTTCAAGGATACGCCGTCGCTTCTCGCTGAGACGCTTGCCGCTGTCGACAATCTCCTCGACCGGCTTCATCAACCGCACGTAGCGAACGGTCTTTAGTCCGCTCTCGCGGCGGACGGCCTCTGGTGTAAGCGCCTTGAGCGTGCGGCCAAGCGGGCATGCGTAGTGTACGGCGATTTCACGTCCGAGCTCCAGAAGCTCCGGCGTCAGGAAACTGGCGGAGTCGACCAGGGAGTCGATAGGCCTCAGAGTGCTTTCCCAGACCCGCCGGTCGAGCCCCACGACAAACCCCTCGACCAGTCGCCCTCGCCGACCCAGTGGGACAAGTACGCGTTGCCCCAAAGCCGGCGACCCGCCGAGCGGCTCCGGCACCGAGAAGCTATACGTGCGGTTGGTGGGAATCAGCGGCGCCACTTCAGCCACGACGCCCTCTTGCTGCTCGCCCTCTTCGACCCAGAGGTGGCCTGAAGTGTCAGATACGTGTGACCGTCCCATCACGTACGCCAATCGACATTCCGGCGGTGACGACAGAAGGGTCAGGATCACACGCCGTCCCCGAGTCCGAAGCCGCCGACCCTGGGATTATGCTCGCTGAGGCGTGGATCCGCCACGACGAACCGGGACCATTGTTCAGAGTGATGATGCCTCGAGAAGCACGGGACCTTCTTCTTTCGGGGCAAACGTGATGGTGAGGGGGCGCCGTCAGGCATGACTGACGTTTTGATGCCAACTCAGAGGACTTGCCGTTACCTTTAGCGGAGGGGCTTGGACGGTCGGGCCAGTTCG
Source organism: Planctomycetota bacterium (assembly GCA_030622435.1). Classification (GTDB taxonomy): domain Bacteria; phylum Planctomycetota; class Phycisphaerae; order UBA1845; family UBA1845. The sequence goes on along the minus strand of JAUXGE010000281.1, from coordinate 1,924 downwards.
GGGTGTTGGTGGTCGCTCGGTTCACCGTGGGTCTTGAAGCCGGTGATCTGAGGGGAATCTCCAGGCTTCTCTTCTGGATGGACCGCGTAGACTTCGACCCGCACGATCTCATCGAATGGAACCGTCACGATGAACACGCCGACCTTGTAGTGTTCATCTGCCGGCATGCACTCGAAGACCAGATGCGATTTGCTGGCCACCTCGGAAATCCGCCTCACCTCGTAACTGAAGCCGTCACGCAGATAAACCAGCGTTCGGTCCTCCAGTTCCTCACGAAACTTCTGGAAATCCTCGTTGTCCTCGACTTGTTCCGGAGCGAGATCGCTGAAGTGTTGCAAGGCGCAGCTCCAGCGGGCTTCGGTTTTCTGCTGTTCATACGCCAAGCCGTGGAACCAGTCGTAATTGAACATATCCATTTTGCCTTTAGGCTGGGGATCTTAGCACCCGGAATCGCGGTTGCCGCGTCCGCTTCTGTCCGGAGAACCAGGGCAACCTAGCGGCTGCCGTCGGAGTCGTCAATTGACGTCCGCACCGTTTATGTCGGCCGATAAGGGAGGTACCATTCGCACATGCCTGCCAAGAACTTGACCAACCACATAAAACGCATCGCTGACGACGTCGGGTTCGATCGATGCGGTATCGCCAGAGCCGAAACCGTCGCCCATGCGTCCTACCTGGGAGCTTGGTTGGAAGATGGTTGTCATGGGACGATGGAATATTTACGCCGCCACTGCGAGATTAGAGTAGACCCGAGTCAGCTCCTGGATGGTGCCAGGAGCGTCATTGTGGTGGCCCTGCTTTACAATCAACCCAAACCCCCGCCGGGGCCAGACGACAGTCGTTCTCGCGGCCGGGTTGCCATGTACGCCTGGGGTGATGATTACCACAAGGTCGTAAAGTCCAAGCTGCATCGGATGGCGGATCGGATGCGGATTGACCTGTCAGAGCCCTTCGAGGCCCGCGCGTGTGTCGACACTGCCCCTCTGCTGGAGCGGGAGTTGGGGGCGGCGGCCGGCATCGGGTGGATCGGTAAGAGCACCATGCTGCTCAACGAGCGGCTCGGGAGCTTCTTCGTCCTTGGATCGTTGGTTACGACGCTCGAACTCGAGCCGGATACGCCGGTCCCGAACCGCTGTGGGACCTGCACCGCCTGCCTTGACGCCTGCCCGACGGGTGCCCTGTCGATACCGTACGAGATGAATGCCTCGCGATGTATCAGTTATCTGACGATCGAGCATCGCGGTGACATAGACGAGTCACTCCAAGCGCGGATGGGATCGTGGGTTTTCGGCTGTGACATCTGCCAAGAGGTTTGCCCTCACAATCGCCATGCTCCGAAAACGCGGGAGTCGCGGTTCGCGGTTCGTCCTCCGGGCCCGGAGCCGCTGCTCGAGGAGCTTCTGCATTGGACGCCCGATGACTATGGCCGAAACCTCCGTGGTAGTGCCATGAAACGCGCTACGCCGGGCATGCTCCTGCGGAACGCGTCGATCGCTCAAAGGAACGCGGATCGGGCGTCCGCAGAACGCTAGAGCGGAGAGGGGGACATTCTACTTGTTTCCGGCGTTTGGCTTTGATCCGGCGTAGGTTGTGGGCATATCGAGAAACGCGATCCAGGGGTTCTCGCCCGTCAACTTCGCACATGGCTCGAGCAGGCGAAGGGGTAGGCCGGGATGCGTCTCCACTGAGAATCTGTCGAGAAGGAATGTCTCTGTCTATAATGGAATGGCGGTTCGACGCGTGTAGGGTCTGCTGTGCTGCGCTCATGTCGGCATGAGTATGCGGGAAGAGCCATGGGTATGTACTGTCGGGCTTGTTACTACTACCCAAGCGAGCGTGATACCGGTGGGCCGCGGGACGAACGGGTGCCTTGGAGTAGCCCCGTAGGGGCGAAAGGTGCGAGCCCACGGCGTGAGCCGTGGGT
>JAUXGE010000079.1 GCA_030622435.1 Planctomycetota bacterium | reverse complement strand
GAATCGCCGGTGGATGGAGGCGACCCTCTTCGATCGACTCCTCGTCGCGGCTGTAACGGGTAAACCCATGTGTTACCAGGAGTTAGTGACCGGAGATAACTAGAGATTCAGTAACAAATATACGAAACGAACCCATCTAAAAGTGTTACTTTATCGCCATCTTACCCTCAAACCACCCGACAACCGGGACTATTACTACTTCTCTGACGCCATGGGCGGCAGCGTCGGGCTGTACATCGACGACGACGGCGACCCGGAAACGGATCGCATGGCCGTGTTCCAGACGTTCGACGCGTTCGGGGTCAATATGACCAAGCCGTTGCTTTCGACGCGCGCGTTCGCGTGGCGCGGGCAGGAGGGCAGCGTCACGGACCGCGACGCCTGCCTGGCATCTCGCTGATGCTTGGCTAATAGGTGTCCGCCAGACATGCCCTCGCCCGCCTCTCACAGGCTTTGAGTTTGGTGCGCTTAGGGGCGGGCTTGGGTGGCACCCAAGATCGCTATGGCATGGCACCCAAGACCGCCAAGATCGCGATCGATGGCACCCAAGATCGCGGTGCGTGGCACCCAAGATCGAGCTGCGAGCATCAGGTCGCGGATGATAGAGCAACAAATGGTGATTACAGGCCATCCTTTTGTCGACCGGTGCCCAAATCGCGTCTACCAGTACTGTCCCGGCTGGCATCACTCTTGCTAGGGATGCCGTGTGCGGTTGACGGGCACCCCCCGGTAAGCTATTTTTTCCCATTCCATTGACTGTACCGGTCGGTCGGAACGAAGAGCCGACCTCGGAGGGGTGGCGTTGGATTCCCAGAGGCTGCGCCCGCGTGCGAGCACGGGTAAGCCCACATAGTAAGGAGGACGTGACGTATGGCCGTTGGCATCATCGGCTACGGTGCCCACATCCCCAGGCGGCGAATCAAGGTCGAGGAGATCGCCAAGGTCTGGGGGGCGGACGCACCGAGCTTCAAGAAGGGTCTGGAGCTGCTCCAGAAATCGGTTCCCGCGCTGGATGAGGATACGATCACCCTCTCCGTCGAGGCGGCCCGCAACGCGCTGGCTCGGGCGGGTATCGATCCGAAGGACATCGGCGCGGTCTACATCGGCAGCGAGTCGCATCCCTACGCCGTGAAGCCTTCCGGTACGACGGTCGCCGAGGCGATCGGCGCCACACCGGATTGCCACTGCGCTGACTTCGAGTTTGCCTGCAAGGCGGGCTCGGAGGGGATGTTCGTGGCTTACGGTCTGGTGAAGGCTGGTCTGATCAAGTACGGGCTCGGGGTCGGGGCCGATACGTCGCAGGGGGCGCCTGGTGACGCGCTCGAGTACTCGGCGGCTGCCGGTGCTGCAGCGTTCATCATGGGTGCCGACGACAATCTCATGATCGCCACGATCGACGAGACCTACGCGTTCATGACGGATACCCCCGACTTCTGGCGGCGCGAGCACCAGTTCTACCCGTCTCACGGAGGTCGCTTCACAGGCGAGCCGGCGTATTTCCGCACGGTTACCGGTGCGGTGACCGGCTTGTTGGACAAGACGGGCCTCAAACCGGGGGACTTCAAGTACGCCGTTTTCCACCAGCCCAACGGGAAGTTCCCCAAGCGGGCGGCCAAGCTTCTGGGGTTCAGCTTCGAGCAGATCGAAGTCGGGCGTCTCGTGCCGCTACTGGGCAACACGTACTCCGGTTCGTCGCCGCTCGGGCTGACGGCGGTGTTGGACGTGGCGGACCCGGGTGATCGGATTCTGATGTGTTCGTACGGCTCAGGTGCCGGGAGTGACGTGTTCGTCTTTACGGTTGGTGATCGTGTGCGAAAGGCGCGGGAAATGGCGCCTAAGACACGGTGGCTCCTGGATGAGAACGTCAAGTATGTCGAGTACGGCGAATATGCCAAGTTGCGGCGTAAGATCCGCCTGGCGGAGAAGTAGGAGGATCGATCGATGAGAGATGTAGCCGTAATCGGCGTCGGCATGCAGAAATGGGGAGAGCTTTGGGCGAAGTCGACCCGCGACATTTTTGTCGAGTCGGCCCTCCTCGCCATGGACGACGCCGGTGTTGATACGCTCGGTGCCATGTACGTTGGATCGATGGCACCCGGGCTGTTTGCGGATCAGGAGCACCTGGGCTCGGTGATGGCCGACTACCTGGGGCAGAAGCTTATTCCCTCCACGCGCGTCGAGTCGGCGTGTGCCTCTGGCGGTCTCGCGTTCCGTTTGGCGTGCATGGACGTTGCGAGTGGGATGCACGACGTCGTGCTCGCGGGCGGTGTGGAGAAGATGACGGACATCGGCGGCGGGGATGCGACGCACGCCCTTGCCAGCGCGGCCGACATGAAGTGGGAGGCAGTGCACGGCGTTACCTTCCCCGGCTTGTATGCGATGATGGCGGTCGCTCACATGGCTAAGTACGGGACTACCCGTGAGCAACTCGCACATGTGGCGGTAAAAAACCACTACAACGGGAGCATGAACTCGCGCGCTCAGTTCCCCATGAAGATCACCGTCGAGGGTGTGATCAACTCCGTCAAGGTGGCGGATCCGTTGAACATCCTCGACTGCTCGCCGATCACCGACGGGGCGGCGGCGGCAATCGTCGTGCCGGCGGACATGGTCAAGGATTTCAAGAAGGCGGGCGTGAAGGTGATCGGGACGGGGCACGCGACCGACACGATTGCCCTGCACGACCGCGAGGATCTGACGACGCTGGCCGCAGTCTCGGCATCCGCCGAGCAGGCGTACAAGATGTCGGGGAAGGGTCCAAGGGACCTCGACTTCGTGGAGGTGCACGACTGCTTCACGATCGCCGAGATTATCGTCTCTGAGAGTCTGGGACTATTCGAGCGAGGCAAGGGCGGTCCTGCGGCCGAGGCGGGCGACACCGGTCTCGAGGGACGCACGCCGATCAACCCGAGCGGTGGTTTGAAGTCGAAGGGGCATCCGGTCGGGGCGACCGGCGTGGCCCAGATAGTCGAGATAACCGAACAGCTTCGCGGCGAGGCCGGCAAAAGGCAGATCAAGAACGCTCGCGTGGCTCTGGCACAGAACATGGGCGGTAGCGGCGGAAGTTCCGTCGTACACATTCTGGAGGTAATGTAGATGCCACCAGCAAGATCATGGAGAACGTACCCGCAAGGCTACATGCTGGAAGCGGCTCGCTGCAAGAAGTGCGGCAAGACCTTCTTTCCCCCCAGGCTCGTGTGCAACAAGTGCCAGGGGCGTGAGTTCGAGCGCTTCAACATGCAGCGTACCGGAAAGGTTGTCACTCACACCGTCATACGAACGCCCTCGGACGAGTTTTCGGGAGAGGCGCCGTTTGCGGTTGGTGTCATTGAGATGGACGACGGCCCGCGGCTGACGTCGCAGATCGTCGACGTTTCCTTCGACGAAGTGAAAATCGGTATGCCCGTGAAACTGGAGTTCCGGCGTCTGTCTTCGGAGGGCGATGCCGGCATCATCAACTACGGGCACAAGGCCGTCCCCGCGAGGACGTGACGGTGGCGGCGTCCGGCCGATCGATCCGCTGGGTGAGCAGTTGGACTGGCCCGGGGCGTAGGACCGTGTTTGACTTGGGCTTTTCCGAGCCGTGCGTCGGCAAGCTGTCCACGCGCGACGGGGAGACCGCTCCCTGACGGTTGCGGCTCGGTTAGTGATCGCGCCATCCGTATACGCATTATGGGATCGCACTCGTGAACGCGTCCGCCGCCGACCAGGAAACCCAAATGTCTCACGGTACGGTGCGTCTTGCGCGCGATGGTGTCGTGGGGCGTGTTACGCTGAATCGACCGGACGTCCGGAACGCGTTCAACGATGAGATGCTCGAGGACCTTCTCGAGGTCTTCGGTCTGATCCGGGATGATTCCTCGCTTCGCGTTGTCGTCATCACGGGTGCGGGTAAGTCCTTCTGTGCCGGTGGCGATCTCCACTGGATGAAGCGCGTCGTCGAATACACGTTCGAGGAGAACTACGAGGACTCGCTCCGGCTGGCGCGGATGCTCCGCGAGGTGTACTTGTGCCCCAAGCCGGTGATAGGCCGGGTGAACGGATCGGCCGTCGGTGGCGGCACGGGCGTTGTGGCTGTTTGCGACATCGCCATTGCATCCGAAGATGCCGTCTTCGCGTTTTCCGAGACTAAGCTCGGGCTTACGCCGGCGGCGATTTCACCTTATCTGCTCAGACGGATGGGCGAGAAGAACCTCCGTGAGTACTTCCTGACAGGAGAGAGGTTCTCGGCCGAGCGGGCTGCCGAAATGGGGTTGGTCAACATGGCAGTCCGGGCGGATGAGTTGGACAAGGCCGTCGACGCGAAGATTGCCATGATCCTTACCAGCGGTCCTGAGGCTCTGACTGTTTCGAAGGAGCTGATCCGTCAGATCGGGGAGAGGTCGATCGACCAGAACGGACCCTACACGGCCGATGTCATCGCACGGTTGCGCATGAGCGAGGAAGGCCAGGAGGGCATGAACGCGTTCCTGGAGAAGAGGAAACCGCGCTGGGCGTAGAGAAACGTCGAAAAGTCGAAACGGAAAACAGCAAAACGGCAAAAGCAGAAACGGCAAAACGGAAAAACGGCAAAAGTCGAAACGGCAAGACGGGCTTGAACCGTTTCGTGGTACGAGTGTTTTGAGAGAATACGATAGCTCATGTTCAAACGCATCCTGATCGCCAATCGCGGTGAGATCGCTCTTCGGGTGATTCGTGCCTGCAAGCCGCTCGGTGTCGAGACTGTGGCCGTCTTCTCAGAGGCCGATGCGGAATCGCCCCAGTTGGACGAGGCCGATGTGAAGATCTGCATCGGACCGGCGAAGAGCGCCGACAGCTACCTGAACATGGAAGCGATCATCCAGGCTGCAGAGCAGACCGGGTGCTGCGCGATTCATCCCGGTTACGGCTTTCTTGCCGAGAATGCACTCTTCGCCGAGCTGTGCGAACAGGCGAAGATGACTTTCATCGGTCCGCCGGCCGGAGCGATCCGGGCGATGGGTGACAAGGCCACCGCACGCGAGACGATGCGGGCATCGGGCCTACCCGTGATTCCGGGATCGGTTGGAACGCTTCCGACGGTGGCTGATGGCCTGAAGCTTGCCGAAGAAATGGGATTCCCGGTTTTGCTCAAGGCGACGGCCGGCGGTGGAGGTCGGGGCATGCGTCGCGTAGACCGCGCGGACGAGTTCGAGCAGAAGTTCGGCGAAGCTTCGCTCGAGGCGGAGAAGTCGTTCAGCAATCCCAGCCTGTACCTGGAGAAATACATCGTCGACGGTCGGCACATCGAGTTTCAGGTGATGGCCGACGCTTTCGGCAACATCGTGCACCTGGGCGAGCGTGAGTGTTCGGCGCAGCGGCGGCACCAGAAGCTTGTCGAGGAATCGCCGTCGCCCGTGATGACCCCCGAGTTGCGCACAGAGTTGGGCGGGAACCTCTGCCGTGCCCTGCGGGCGATAGGGTATCGCAATGCGGGCACAGTCGAGTTCTTCCGGGACTCGGACGGTCAGATCTACTTCATGGAGGTCAACGCGCGGCTTCAGGTCGAGCACCCGGTGACGGAGCAAGTAACCGGGCGGGATCTCGTAACGGAGCAGATTCGGGTTGCGGCGAACGAAATCCTTTCGTTCGGGCAGGACGACGTGAAGATGGAGGGTCACTCCATCGAGTGTCGCATCAATGCGGAAGACCCGTTCGAAGATTTCAGGCCGTCTCCGGGCGAGGTGACCGAGTTCGTTCCCCCGTCGGAGATTCCCGGTATCAAGGTGCGCGTGGATTCCCATGTGCGGCCCGGCTATCGCATTCCGATCCACTATGATTCCTTGATCGCGAAGATGATTGTCTGGGGTCCGACGCGGGATGCGGCGCGAGAGGGCATGGTCAAGGCGCTCGAGTCCTTCCACATCGGAGGCGTCAAGACGACGATCCCGGTCCACTTGAAGATCATGAAGGATCCTGACTTTGCAGCGGGAAACTACGACACGGGATTCATAGCGCGGCTGTTGGAACAAGGATGAAGGGGGAAGGATGAAGGATGAAAGATGAGGGATGAAAGGGGAACGTGAGGAGTTGTGAGACGGAGCGGTCAGGGTGAGCCGGTTGATTTGAAGGTGCGGACTAGGGAGTTTGCATTGCGAATCATCAGGTTGTACTCGGCGCTCCCCAAGACAGTCGAGGCGCAGGTCATCGGGAGGCAGTTGCTGCGTTCGGGGACGTCCGTTGGGGGCGCACTACCGTGAGGGGACGCGCAGCCGCTCGGACGCCGAGTTTGTCAGCAAGCTGCAAGTGGGCCTTCAGGAGCTCGAGGAGACGCTTTACTGGATGGAGCTGCTTGTGGGTTCCGGGGCACTGGACACAGAACGCCTCGGCGATCTCATGCAGGAGACGGACGAGCTGACGGCGATACTGACAACCTGTGTCAAGAACGTGAAGGACAGGAAGTGATCGTGAGGTGTCGAGGACACAAACGGACTGCGATCTCGAGGGTCAAGGCCTGTGATGCTCGGTTTCCGGCGCGTCCCGTATTCCTCTGCCTTCATCCTTCATTTTTCATCCTTCATCCTTGTAGCGCCCTTGTTGCGGTGAGAACTGACTGAGCTCTTAGGAACCAGAGTCTACTTATGTCCAAGGTGATTCTCCATCCCATCGGCACGCCGGTCGAGGAGGCTATCGGCGAGGAAGCGTACGCGGAAAACCTGAAGCGCATGGGAGAGTTGAACGACGTCGTCTTCCAACGCCGCGAGGAGATTCGCCAGGGGTGGGGACCGGAGTACATCGACCGGGTCCATGCCAAGGGCAAGCTCACGACGTGGGAGCGCCTCGAGGCTCTGAAGGATCCGGGCAGCACGATCTTCCCCATCAACACCTTCGTCAACTATGGTCTGGAGTTCGGCAAGCCGCCGCGTACGTCGCCCTCGGCGGGGGTGGTCACGGCCTTTGTTCGCATTCACGGAAGGCTTACGGTCGTTATCGCAAACGACAACACGGTGGCCTCAGGGTCCTGGTGGCCCATGACGCCTGAGAAGATCGAGCGTGCCCAGGAGGTGGGACTGCGGCTCCGCGTACCCGTGATATACCTCGTTGACTGTTCGGGCTTGAACCTGCCGGAGCAATCGAAGACGTTCCCCGGCCGAATCGGAGCGGGATACATTTTCAAGATGAACTCGCTGCTGTCGGCCAGCGGGGTCCCTCAGATTGCCGGGGTGCTCGGGGACTGCATCGCGGGCGGCGGGTACATGCCGATCATCTCCGACAAGCTCTTCATGACCGAGCAGGCGTATATGGTCATCGCCGGCGCGGCGCTGGTGAAGGGTGGGCGGTCGCAGAAGATCACTTCCCTTTCTATCGGCGGTCCGGACGTGCACGTGCACCTGTCCAACTGCGCAGACGAACGAGTACCTGACGATTCGACGATGATTATGCGGATCCGCCAGGAGGTGGAGAAGCTGCCGTCCAGCGCGGCGGCGTACTACCGGCACGGTTTCACCCCGGCCGACCCGCGTTTCTCCCCGCGCGAGATCAACGGCCTGTTGCCCGTCGATCACCGGGTTGTCTATGACGTCCGGCAGATCATCGCGCGGCTCGTCGACAACTCGCTGTTCTGGGAGCTGATGCAGCACACCGGCGAGGAGATGGTCACGGGCATCGGGCGCATCAACGGGCTGTACGTTGGCATCATCGCCAATAACCAGCAGCTTACGGCCCATCCGGAGCTGAAGGACCGCACGCGGCCGGGCGGATTGCTCTACCGGGAGGGGATCGCCAAGATTTCGCAGTTTTCCCGTTCCTGCAACTCCGACGGGATCCCGATCATCTGGCTTCAGGACATTTCCGGCTTCGACATCGGCATCGAAGCGGAGAAGCACGGACTCCTCGGTTTCGGCTCGAACCTGCTCTACACGAACTCGACAAACACCGTACCGATGATCACGGTCCTGCTGCGCAAGGCGTCGGGTGCCGGGTACTATGCCGAGACCGGTTTGCCGTATGAGCCCATTTTACAGATATCGACTCCGCTGACGCGGTTGGCCGTCATGGAGGGAAGGACGCTCGCTATCGGAGCCTTTCGAACCAAGCTCGACGATAACTTCCAGATCGTCACGGAGGACCCCGACGAGCGGGCGAAGGTCGAAGCGGGAATGAAAGCGGTCGAGGGTCGCATCGAGGCGGACATGGATCCCTACAAGGCGGCCAGGCAGATGGATACGGACGAGATCGTCCCCGTCCACGAGCTGCGTGACTATCTGATGGCGCTCGTGGAAATGTCCTACCAGAGCCTCGGCTATCGGAGGATCAAGAACCCACGGATCTGGTCCATGCACGACCTCAACATCCTCGCGGACTTCGCGGGATAGAGGGACAGCAATAGCGAATTACGAATTACGAATGGCGATTGCGAATGTCGAATGGCGAATTCAGAAAGGTGAATGTCGGGTTTAATAAAGAGCCGGGGCGATAGATACTTTCCTTTCGCTATTGCGAATTCGCAATTCGCTATTCATTGGTAGCGCAGCGGGATATGACATGGCTGAAAAAACGCTCATTGCAAAGATGCGAACGGACGAGAGCGATCCCGAAACGCTGCTCGTGACATCGCCCGTGGTCGGGATGGCTGATGGGGCGCCGAAGGACGGTCTGTTTCTCAACCCGTTCGATCGCATCATCACGATGAAGATTCTCAATCAGCGATACGTGCTGCGCCTGCCCCGGGACGTGCACGGGCGCGTTACCGAGGTCTTCATTCCCAACAGTTATACCCCCGTCGCTTATGGTCAATCGATTGCCCGCGTAGATCCGCGGGTGCTCGAAACCGGCGCTGCCGGGACGGACGGCGCCGCCGGGCGCGGTGCGGCCGCCGGGGCGACCGACGATGCGAGCCTGATCACTGTTCCCTCTCCGTCGGAGGGAATTTTCTATCGTCGTTCCTCGCCCGATTCACCGCCCTATGTCGAAGTCGGCACCGCCGTTGCTCCCGGCAAGGTCATGGGGCTGGTGGAGATCATGAAGTGTTTCTACCAAATCACCTATGACGGCCCGGGGCTACCCGAGAAGGGTCAGGTCGTTAAGATTCTGGCGGAGGACGTCTCCGAAGTGCAGTTCGGCCAGCCACTCTTTAGAATCAAGCCAGCGTAGGATTCGCAATTGCGAACCGTGTCTTTGGTGCGCGAGCGCGATATACCTTCACCTTTGGTGCGCGAGCGCGCACCCTACTCACTGGGCTGCCTCTTTGAAGGCGGCATGGTAGCGGAACAATAGAACGATGTACCAGATACCGAACACGAGGACTGCGACGGGGCCCCCGTAGGCGAAAGCCCGCAGCCACATGAACGCGAGCGGACCGGGCTCCGTCGCCGCAGTTGCCGTGGCTGCTCCAATCCCCGGACCGCCACGGGTCGTTACCGCACCTGGCACTAAGGCCGCCAACACGATGCCCAACACGATGCCCAAGGCGACTAGAAGTGCCATGCCGACCACGAACCCCCACATTACGACGCGCGTCTGCGCCGCCAGACTCTCATCGGGGATTCGCAGTGCGAAGCGTCGCAAGTACACGAAGAACCCGAAATAGGAGACAATCCCCACGAGCGCCAGTATCCCTCCAACGACCATGATCACAACGCCCAGGCCACCGATCTTGCCGGCCTCCTGGACCCAGACTCCGCAGAAGTTGGCGATGGCGCATGCGCGCACGAGTTTGCGCAGCGTCATCGGATGCTCGGACAGGGCATTGACCGGCTCGGGCGTCGTGATCAGGAACGCCGCCCAAAGGCCCAGAACCCCCGCGATGATCCCCAGTATGCTGGTCAGCGCTTGCGGCAGACCGATGACCGTGATGCCGGCCACTGAGCCGCCAACAGAAACACCGATCAGCATGTGCCAAAACATCAAGGCGGTACCGAACCGCAGCTTCTCGACCCAATCGGGATCCGCATACTGCAAGAGGTTGCCATGGATCGATCGAGCAATCGGGGTCGCACACTCGGGGCAGAGCTTGTCCAACGTCAGACCGCGCAGGTTGTAGCCACATCGCGCGCACTTCAAGTCCTCGGTCAGCGGCTGCCCCGGCAACGGCATGTTCATGGGAACGTCGGCCATGGCGACTCCCGAGCTTTGACCGGAACCTCTTCAACGTAGCACAGCAGTGGGCGGCCGGGCCGCACGATCCAAGGCGACTATTCTGCGATAACGGGAACCGGATCGCCGTTCTCATCCACGGAGACGAACACGACTTCGCCCTCGGTCACGTCGACGAACTGGTCAGGATCGCTGCGGCGGCGGGCGCGGACCCGAACGTGGATGGTGAGCGACGTCCGCCCGATCCGAAGCGTCTCCCCGTAGAGGCTCAGCACGTCACCCACATACACGGGCAAGTGAAACTCGACCTCCTTGAACGACACGGTGACATACTGGTGGTACGCCTGCCGCATGGCTTCCACATAGGCTGCCTGGTCAATCAGGGAGAGGAGCACACCGCCGAAGATGGTCCCATCCGGGTTCGTGTCGCGCGGCATCATCACGACCCGGATGGCTGGTGCGTCAACGGGCGGTTTTGGCTGATGAGTCATTGTCCGGCAGACTCCTTTCTTTCAATGCGACAAATGGCGAGGTACACGCAGGTGCTACGACAGGACCCCGAAAGTCACAAGCAGAACCGCAACCTCTATGATCAACGTGACGATCAGGACGATTATCGTAAGAACCGGGAAGCGAAACCGGTACAGGCGGAACAGGTGTCGAAGGTAGCGAACCTGTTCCGCAGCACTCAGCTTACTCTCACCGGCAGCGCGCGACTCGAATCGGATCGGAATGTCCCCCGGACGCTCGCAGTGCCCCTTCACGTACAGCTCCAAGGCGATCTTGTACCCGATCGGGTCGAGTTTGTCGGCCTGTTCCCATGTCTTTCGATGCAGGGCAAAGAACCCGGACATCGGATCGCTGAGCGGTGCGAGCGGTCTCGCCAGCAACGCCGCCACGCGGCTGACCAGACGCCGCAACAGGGGCCAGTGCTCGTCGATGGCGCCTTGGCCGCCGTAGCGGGTCCCGATTGCAAAATCGCAGTCCCCCTCCTCCAGACGCTCCAACAACGCAGGGATCATCTCGGGGGGATGCTGGAGATCCGCATCCAGCACGAGAAGAAGGTCATGCTTCGCCTCCCGGAAGCCGGCCAGGACCGCGCTCGACAGCCCTCGCTCCTGACGCCTGGTGATCAGCCGAACGGGGTATTGCTCCCGCTGCGACTCGACGATCGCTTCGGTTCCGTCGCGCGAATCGTCGTCGACCAGGATCAGCTCCGCCTCACGTTTCGACGGCGCCAATGCTGCGAAGACGCGCCGGATCAGGGGCTCGAGGTTCGGTGCCTCACGAAACGTGGGGACAATGATGGACACGGCCGATAAGAAAGAGGGCATGAAGGGGATAATAGCGGTCGGAGACCGGCGGACAACCGTGCCAGGAAGTTTGACAGGCTGTGGTCCGGTAAGTAAATACGCGCCGGGGGGCAGGGCGGCATTAGCGAGGGTATCCACTCGGCTCGATCCCCGACGCCCGGCGGGCCGGCGTGACGATTCCAGAGGGAATGGACCATCTGGGACTCCGAGTAGACGGTTCGTCGGACGGGCGGGTGGCAAGGGCTCATGATAACGGCAATCGGATCGAAGACCGTCTCGTCTGTCTCGGCGTTGGGCCGGATCGGGATCTTCTCGTGGCAGATGTTTCGCTGGCTGGTTCCGGGGTTGTTCCAATGGCGTACCTGGACCCGGGCAATGCCCCTGTTCTACGAGGTGGGCAACCGGACCCTCCCCGTCATCCTGATCACCGGCACGTTCGTCGGACTTGTGCTGGCGATCCAGAGCTACGATCAGCTCCGAGCTGCGGGCTTCGAGGACCGGATGGGTGTCCTGGTGACGCTGAGTCTGGTCAAAGAGCTGGGGCCTGTGCTGGCCGGAATCATGGTGGCCGGTCGAGTAGGTGGGGCATTGACGGCCGAGCTGGGAACCATGCGCGTTACCGAGCAGATCTCGGCGTTGAGGGTAATGGGAACCGATCCGATCCGCCAGCTCGTCGTCCCTCGTTTCCTCGCTTGCCTGCTGCTGACCCCGCTGCTGACCTTCTTCTGCGATTTGTGCGGCTCGCTGGCAGGGTGGTTTATTGCCGTCGTGCTCAAGGGCATCCCGTCTCAGGCGTACTGGTATTACGTGGCGGACGCGGTGGAGACGTGGGACGTGTCTGTGGGGTTCGGCAAGAGCATCGTGTTCGGCGGAGGCATCGCGCTGATAGCATGCTACAAAGGCTTCTTCTGCCGCACGGGGGCAGAGGGAGTGGGACGGGCCTGCACGGAGTCGTTTGTCGCCAGTTTCATCATGATCCTCGTGACCGATTTCTTCATCGGGACCTTGTTCACCGGGTTGTATGTGGGAATCTACGGTTTCAAGTCCCTCGTGTGATTATGCAACCAGAAACCACCACAGAATCCTCGAAAACGCCACCCAAGGAGATCATCCGGCTGGTCGACGTTCACAAACACTTCGGTGACCTCGTCGTCCTGGACGGCATCACGGTGGGCCTGCGGGCCGGACAGACAACCGTGATCATTGGTGAGTCCGGTTCGGGGAAAAGCGTCATTCTGAAGCACATCATCCGTCTCCTGCGACCGACACGGGGAGAAGTCCACTATCAGGATCAGCGGATAGACTTGCTGCCTGAAGCCGAGCTCGCGCCGATCCGTGCGCGGTTCGGGTTCCTCTTTCAACTCAGCGCGCTGTTCGACTCGATGACCGTCGGTCAGAACATCGCCTTCCCAATCCACGAACTCACTCGACGCAGTCACAGTGAAATCGAGGAAGACGTGAAGCGGAAGCTTGCCCTGGTGGGTCTCGATGGCACACAGAACATGTGGCCTGCGGAACTCTCCGGCGGACAAATGAAACGCGTGGCGCTCGCCCGTGCAATCGCACTCGATCCGGAGATCATCCTTTACGACGAACCGACTACCGGTCTCGACCCGCCACGCGCCGACGTCATCAACGAACTGATCATCAAACTCCAGAGAGAGCTGGGGGTCACAAGTGTCGTCGTAACGCACGACATGGCCAGTGCCGGAAAGGTCTCGGACCGCGTACTCATGCTGTACAGGGGCAAGTTCATCTTTGACGGTACGCCGGAGGAGATCCTCCGGTCGGAGGATCAGCGCGTTCGGTGTTTCGTGGAAGGTCACTGCTACGAGGAGGACCGCCGGACCCTCTAGGCCAAAGGAAAAACCATGAAGGAAGGCACGCGCAATCTCCTGGTCGGCTTGTTTGTTATCATGTCATTCACCGTATTAGGTATTCTGATGGTCTGGTTCGGTGAAACACCCAGCTGGCTCGGACAAAGCGAATGGGTGCTTCGTATCTCATGCGTCCACGAACTCGGCGGAATCGACGAGGGGTGCCCGGTGCTTTTGAACGGCGTCCAGATCGGCCGCGTGCGATCCATCGAATTCGAAAACCCAGAACGCCCGGGGCAAGGTGTCATCATCGTCACGAATATCAAGAAACAGTATTCCGTTCCACAAGGCTCCTACGCGAAAATCTACGGCGCGACACTTGGCATCGGCATGGGACACATCGATGTGGTCGTCGGCGCCGATATGGATGCCAAGCCGCTCGACAAGGAGCTGGCCGAGATTTGCGGCGAGATGCACAGCATCATGGGAGAGTTGGTCAGCAAGGAACTCGTCGAGTCCGTCGAACGCACGACCACCCACATCGGCAATCTGGCCGGGGCGGCCGAACCGGTCGCCGAGAACCTCGCAAAGCTACTTGAACAGCGAAGCGTGGCAGATGTGAGCCGACCGGACGCCGCCGAGCACGGTGTAACGGCAAACGTGGCCACAATGATCGAGCGGATCGATACGCTGGCCGCCAATATCAACGAGGTCCTTGGGGACGAAAATATACAGCAGGACGTGAAATCGGTCGTGGGTGACCTGAAGTCCGCAACCGAGGAGCTGCGCGAGACGGTGAGTCTCTGGAACACCGAGACCCGCAAGGTAAGCGACAACGTCAACTCGGGGATCGACGATACGAGGGGCGACCTCAGGCGGTCGTTCGTGACGCTCAACGAGGTGCTCGAGAACCTCGACGAAGCGAGCAGGAATGTCGCCCAGGTGATGAGCGGCGTGGCTGCAGGG
>JAUXGE010000207.1 GCA_030622435.1 Planctomycetota bacterium | reverse complement strand
GTTCGGCCCGGCCATGATCGCCGTGACGACAAACACGACACTCATGACACCGACGAGGACAATCAGCAGCCGTTCGATGATCTTGTAGGCTCCCGTTCCAAGCAGCACGAACGCCGCCGCGCCGACGATCAGCGCCCACGTCGGTCGGCCTATGCCCGTGAGAACCTCGAGCCCCATGGCCGCCCCGGCAATGTTGCCAGTCTGGAAGGCCGCGTTGCCAAAGGCAATCGCCGCCACGACGAGGAACACCACAATCGCCCTGCCGACAGGATCAGTAAACGAGTTCCGCAGCGCCTCCCCCACGCTGCGACGCGTGACAAGGCCCAGCCGCGCGGACATCTCCTGGAGCACGATCGTCGCGACGATGGCAAACAGCAGCACCCACAGCAGTGTCAAACCGAACCCCGCACCGGCCAGGGTCGCCGTAGTAATGGTCCCCGGCCCGATGAACGCGGCCGTAACCAGCAGTCCGGGACCGAATCGGCTAGTCAACTTCATGCGTGCGAATCTCCTGCACCTTGCACAGCGTCCTCTCTGGCCTGTCGAGCCAGATCCGGATCTTCACGAGGGGGGGCACTCGCTGCGTAAATGCCTGTAAGAGCAGCGCTGACTGATTCAATGCACTGCCGATGCCGACGATATAGCCTCAGAGCGATTACCCCCATAATGGGGATCAGCACAAGCAGACAAAGGATCTGCGCCGCATCAAGATGTAGAGGATATTGCTGGACTCGCAGCCATCGCAGACCGAAAACCTCTCTCCACAGGTTCGGGGGAAAGCGTACATTGACGTACTGCCAGCATACCATGACGGCCATCGGAACAAGAAGGACCGCCGGTGCACATGCAGATGCAACGACTCCGAGTCGGAGCATAATGGTAGGATGCGCCTTGAGTAGCCGGGCCTTCCTCCAATACCACGAACATATCAGCCTGGAAAGGAGTAGCTGGCCGACAACAAACCAAGCAGCACAAACGAGCGCTACTTGCGGGCTGAAGTTAACACGCCGTGCCCACAAACCTACTTCCAGAAACGGCGAACAGAGAATGTGGTCCCCTCTCGCGGGAGGGTAAGGCAAGAACGCGGCCAGGATGGCCGCCAGAAACAGCGCGGATAGAAAAGCGACACTCAGCGCGGCGGAAGACAAGATAATCAGAAGAGCAACCCGCCAAGGACGTCTTTGCTCGATATCCGAAGTTGGCGTCAACCACAGGCGCCAATGCTTCGGAATTGTTTTCGTGAATCGGTAGATTGCTTCCTCGATGTTCGGTTCATCCGCAATAAAGGCATACGAACACTCCGGGCATCGACTGCGTCTTGGTAGCCCGTTCAGGCAGTACCCACACTTCGGACAACGGAGATTAGGATTCTCGATAAACCCGGACATCCTGGACTACATTCCGACGCAGCCATTCGTCCCTGAATGCCTACATCTACTTCGACTCCAACAACGACAGTGCCAGCGACGACATACACCGCACACCCGTGCGGATCGTCGGCTCGGGGTCCGGGGCGAACTTGCTCGAGTGGATCGGCCACAGGCACGGTCCGCCGGGGTGCTGACTGGCCTCGTGCAAACCACGCTCGACGGCACCTACCCAAAAGAGCAATCCCGGCACGTCCAAGTGCCTGGCATACCGTCCGAAATCCTCACCACCCATGACCGGCTTGATTTGCTGCACGTGCTCCTCTCCGATCACCTGTCGAAAGACGTCCGCGGCAGCCGCAGCCAGCTCCGGATCGTTGTAGGCGGCCGGTGTATACTCGTCTTCCTTGATGACAATATCCGGATCCTTCGTGCAGCCCATCGCACGGCAAGTGTGGAGGGTCACCTCTCGAATCCCGTCCAGCAGCAGACGCCGGCTTTCCGCCGTGTAGGACCGCACCGTAATCTGGAGCTTCGCCTCGTTGGGAATGATGTTGTGTTTCGACCCGGCATGAACGGACCCAACGGTGATCACGCCCGGCTCGACCGGATCGAGCCGCCGGCTGACGATCGTCTGAAGGGCCACGATTACGTGCGCCGCCGTGATTATAGGATCGACGGTCTGGTGAGGTTGCGAGCCGTGCCCGCCCTGCCCGTGGATCGTAATGTCCACCGAGTCCACGTTGGCCAGTGCCCAACCCGGCGTATATGCCACCGTGCCGACGGGGTGGCTGGCCGATACGTGCAGCGCGAGGCAATAGTCCGGCCGGCCGAACCGCTCGAACAGCCCGTCCTCGATCATCATGCGGGCTCCGGTTCCGATCTCTTCGGCCGGCTGCGCGATGATCATGACCGTTCCGCGCCATCGATCGCGAGTCCTCGCCAACACACGGGCCGTCCCAACCAGGCACGTCTGATGGACGTCGTGGCCGCAGGCGTGCATGACGCCGAGGGTTTGTCCGTCCGTTCCCGCGGCGGTCACGGTGCTGCGATAGGGAAGGCCTGTCTCCTCGACGACGGGGAGCGCATCCATGTCACCACGGATAAGAACCATCGGCCCCGGACCATTGGACAGCATCCCCACGACACCGTATCCACCGACGTTCGTCGTGACGGCGTATCCCACCGCCTTCAGATGCTCAGCCACCTTCCGCGCAGACTCCATTTCCTGGAGCGAGAGTTCGGGATGGCTGTGCAGATCCTTGTAGTATGTCAGTAAGTCGCCTAGGTCCTTCTCGACCTGCCGATCGATGACTGCAGCAAGATCGGCGCGATACGTCGTCTTGACGTCGCCGCCGGCATACGCCGCCGAGGCAACGATTACAGCTGCAAGTCCTAGTGCCGTTCCCAGAAGTGCCGGTCTCAGTAGTGCTGTTTTCAAACGTGCTGTCTCCAGAAGAACCCGTCCGTTTCTCTTGCCCCCTTGCCAAGGGAGGACTGAGGGGGGTCCGCCGACGCCAAAGAACCTCCCCCGCCTCCTCCTCGAGTATGTGTTCAGCGTAGTATTCGGGTGGCATGGGCAAACTTGTTTGCCCGTGGACGGCACTGGCGGGCAAGCCGCCAGTGGCACCCGATGGGTCTCCCGCGAGCCCGTTGATCCGTCAATTGAGCCGTGACGTTGCACTAGTGCGATGAACTTTCTCATGGCGTCGTGACTCCAGCCTGTGTACCTCCGTCCGCTACGTTCGGAAACCCGGCACGCGTGCCCAGCGGCTTATCGAACGACGGACGCGGGCACGATAAGGCTCACTGATCGAACAGGCAAGGTGCGCCCTGAACTGTCGTGCCACATTCTGGGCAGATGCTTGATGTATTCCCAGTCAGGTCGTAGCCACAGGTGAGGCAGGTGCGCAGGCCCTTGGCGTTGAGGTACCTCCGCAAGTGCCTTCGTATCGCCGCACGTCGCCCCGGGAGGACTGGCTGCCAGCTCAAGAGAACCAGACCAAGGAGTGTGAAGGACCAAGGTATGTCATCAAACGCCAGGATATCGAGAGTCCAGACAATATAACCTAACGCGCCCGCCAGGCAGAGACCCGACGCAGCCAAGAGCGCGGTCCCGGGGCCTCTGCTCGCAGCCTGTGCCGCACGTCGAAGCATGCTCCTTCGCTCATACGTGGTCGAAAGTCGAGCAAGCTCGGGAAACACTGCCGGAGTTGGTAGGACATGCCGGGCCAGAAACGCCGACCCGGCGGCGACAAGCAGGCCGACAAGGATAATCAGGTTATGGATCATAGCATTTTTGATGCAGTCTGCACTTGCGGCGGAGACATACTCTCCTCGATCCTACAGACACCTGACAGCCCGGTCCATTTGGCGACCTCGGACGCCGACACGGCGCCGAGGCGTTCAGCAAAGACAACTTGGCGGGTGTGCATCCCCAATCGGGTGGCGAATCCGAGGCGAGTAGCGTTATCGAGACCGCATCAGCGGTCTTGCCCGAAGGGCGTCTAAGCGTTCTTACGTTAGTTTGTGGCGGCGATACTGAGAAACGGTGCTGTTTCCAGCAGTCCAGGCAGACAAGGACATAGGTAAGACCGCTTAGACTGCATTCGGTCTTGATGTAGCGTCCCCTCTTGTGGGTGACGCAGATTCGGTGCGGGCGCCGCCCACAACAGGCCGCACAAACTGCGGGTGCACGCACTCTTTGACACTTGTCCGCGATTCGACGCCTGTGACGACCGGCGAACGCCGGCGTCATGGTCAGCTACACATGGTCAGCTAGACAGGATCAGCTAGACAGGGTCGCCAACATACGCCGAAGGCGTTTCGTCCCAGAGCCCAGGGTTGCCGCGAAGCGGCTACCCTGGGTAAGTGAATGTTGGTTTTCCAGTTCGACCCCATCGGGGTCGCGCCCAGCGGACGCCGAAATCCAATGGCAAGTATGCAGCTTGCTTGCTTTAGTCCCATTCGAACCGCTCATCAAACTCAATGTTGTGTTTGTGCAGCAGCTCCCTCAGTTCATCTTGGGTGGAGAAGGTCAAATGGACAGAGACTGCGGACAGCGATTGAGGCATAGGATGTCGTTACCATGCCGCAACCCCGTTGGGGTTGTTCTCTCACTTGTTAACCATTATCCCAGGGTAGCCGCCCCGCGGCAACCCAGGGCTGGAGGCCGAAACGCCTTCGGCGTATTCCCACGCGGCACTGAGTCGCACACGGTCATATGGTCGGCGATGCATGAACATCTGATCCTGTGCCTAACCTTGTCGGTACCCACTCGGATGTGTTACGGCGGGTTCATGCCCGTCAGGCCTCGGACGGTCTGGTACATTGGAAATCCGTTTGGACCGTAGGGATCCACCAGAATGAAACGATCGAAGACCGGGGAATCGTACATGCCTTGCGTTGCATGGCATTGATGACATCCGGCGTACGGGTCGCCGCCCGGCGGGACATATCCCAAGGCTTCCTCCTTGGGCCGCACATTGTGGTCCATGCCCCAAAGATATGGATACCAGTCCATGGGAATCCCCGTCCCCTCATGCCCGAAGTGATTCACACCACCGGGAGCTTCGGTATCCTCGTACCAGACCCAAGGGCCCTTGACGAAAACCGGATTCGCAGCGACGGGTCGCCCGTAACTGTCATTACCCTTCAATGCCTGGATGTAAGTGAGTATCTCTTCCAGGCGATTGATCTCGAGCTGCCCGTCACCGTTATCGTCAGTGAGCATCGAGCTTAGACCGCCCGTCACCTGGTCGATGCGCCACATGGGAATGGGCTTGATTATGTCGTCGGTAAGATCATCCGGCGTGCCGTTGCGGTTCCAATCCCCCCAGTAGATTGTGATCCAGATGTTGACCGGGAACAACCGTTCCACACCGTCAACGTCCTCCTTGAGCATGAACGTCGGATACCATCGGCTCTTGTCCGGGTCGAAGGGGTTGCGAGGGTCGGCCGACAGGTATTGTGACGTCATGCCAACGGTTCCCGTCGTGATGTCTCGAAACAGCAGAGCTGATTTGAGACCGTACGGAATATGGCAACCCTGGCACGACACGTGATCAAAGCCCGGCACGTTGTGGATCTCGTCCGTGTGCAGGGGATTCGGGATCGGCGGGGCTTCCGGGTGCCGGTCGGGACTGTCAGCCAAGTGGCACGACCGGCAGGATCGCAGACCCACCCAGTCGAGTTCATCCCGAAAGTGTACCTGAAGACTGTTGCCCTGGCCGAAAAAGTGATCGAAGTTGCCGGGGTGGCAGGTCGTGCAGGCCGTGCTCCTGTCGGGGTTGATGTCGTTGGCCGGATCGGAATCGTCGAGGTGGTTGAACTTACGGTACATGACGTTCGTGTCGTCGAACCACACCGTCCCGGTCATCACGCCGAAGGCAAAGTGGCAGCTCCAACAGGCGCGATCACGCGGCGGCCACGTCAACGACTCTGGAGATAGAGACACGGCGCCTGTCTTGTCCGCCGTAAGGCTGCCGTTGTCGACGCCCACCGAATAGTCAATATCCAGAACCGACGCACGAGGCCAGAGTCCGGGGAAGCCTTCCATGTCGAGACGTGAGTACCACCCCTGCCCCGCCGTGCCCGCTGCGAGGAACGCCGGAACCGGCTCGCCGGCGCTATTCACCAACGAGTCGCCACCGGCAAGCGTAGCAGAGCGCCAAGCCCAGTTCATGTCCCACCCATTGTCCAAAGTCCGTCCAGCACGATGGCAGTGAAGGCAATCGGGTTCTGACACACCCGTGGCATCCCAAGGAGCCTGTGTCACGTCGCCAGTCGAATAGTCCAACAGGCTGTAATCACCATCGAGGCGAACGTCCTCCGGTGATTGACCTTCCGCCTCATATCCGAACTGCCCCGTGTCCTCGTCGAAGAAGATCTGTCCATTGCGGTCAAACTCCGCGGGACCGCCGCCCGGATGGCAGCCACCGCAGTCTCGGGTCCAGGCGAACGCCGTCTGGTCGATCTCGGACTCGTTGGTGTTCTCCTTGGCGGCCAGAAGCCGAATGAAGGTTTGACCCCACTTCCCGTACCGCCCCGAACTCTTGATCCAGGATCGCCCGTCCCCGTAGTAGTTGTCGCCCATATCGATCTGACCGGCGATGTCCGCACGACCCTGCTGGAACATGGTGCCGTTGGCGACGTGGTCAACATCATGACACTCGCCACAGGTGTGACGACGGCTATAGGGCGCGGTCGAGTCAACCAGGATCGGGTTTCCGTCGTATCCCTTCAGCGGCATCGGAAGATGGCCGCGGGCACGCTGAAAGGCGCTGAAGTCGGCAAGGTCCACGTCGCTGTCACCGTCCGCATCGAAAACATCGAGACACGGTTGGCTGCTCGGGTCATGGTCCGGACCGGATCTGGACAGACAGTCCTCGAGCGCAACCAAGTCGGCGAGACCTACATATCCGTCGCCGTCATGATCCAATGGATCGGCAGATATGGCAGGAGTGAATCCGCACACCGCAAGTGCGGCCAAGATGATGGCGGCATGGCATGAAACGTTTCTCACGAGCTTTCCCCCGAATCCGGCACGCGCGAAATGTCACCCATTTCTTATCGCGTGCCGCAAGTTGCGCAGTTCGGATCAGTACTCGAGACCTGAGTAGAGTCCCCCTCCGAACCCCTGGCACACTCCGAGCGTCGGGGCCGCACACCGCCCCTCCCCCGCACTATATTAGTTAAGCACATTACCCATTGCTATTCAAGTCAATATGGCTCCAGGGTGGCTCTTCTTCGGGCGCTTCCCGCCCTGAATCGAGACACAATGCTCTGGAGCACCCAGCAATGCCGTGTAAAGCGGCGTTCGTTTTCGCGCTAGACCGATAACACTATGTGGAACGATCGCTTGGAGCTTATCGAGCAATAGGGGTCCGACACCCGCTTCACGCCCGCGTACCGCAGCACGAGCAGATGAGAAGGGGAGAGAGTTATGTCAGGTTCCCGAAGCCAGGCGCGCACGATCTCTGGGAATCATGGCAATCGCTTCGATCTCGACCAGCAGTTCAGGCCAGCAAAGTCTTGCCTCGATACACGTGCTTGCCGGCAAAGGGGCAAGCTCCTGTTCGACATAGAAGGCATTGCGGACCTTGTTGAATGCATCGTAGTTCCTGAAGTCGGTTAGATAGCAGGTCGTCCGCACCACATCGTGCCAGTCGGCACCTTCACTTTCGAGCAGGCCGGTGATGTTGTGAAACGTGCGGCGGGATTGAGCAGTGATGTCCCCGGGGTGAGCGCACTTGCCCTTCTCCGTAACACTTGCAGTCCCGGAAATGAACAACATGACGCAATTGTCCAGTTCCACGCGCATCCCGCGAGAAAACGACACCTTGTCGGTGTAGTCGTAGGCTTCGCAGAGCACGGCCTTGTCTTCGATTGGGCTCTTCGCTATGCGAGTCTTTTCTGCTTCTCTCATTGTTCGTGATCTCCAACCCGGCCCGATCGAAACTGCCTTCGATGCAATGTTTATCGGAACTTCCCGTGCGATACATTGCCAGGGAGCCCGCCTTAGCGCCCGTTCCGCGGTCGCCTCTCCTCTTATGATCCCCCCGTGACCTCTATAATCGCCACCACAAGGACCGACCATGCCGCTCAGGAGGCCGGAAGCAGGTTCGTCCGCAGCCGGGAGACCTCCTCGAAGACCAGGGTCAGATTCCCCCGGAGGATGACAAAAATACTACGCATCCTGAACGCCGTCGGCTCAGTCGAGCTGCGGCAACGGGGACGCACACGGATCGTCCGGATTCGCGTCGCACAATAGTCCCCTTGTCTCGTTCTTGCTCGGCCTGGGTCTACCCCGGGCTCCCTCCGCCCGCGTTCCTCCCCGGCACAAGACAGACCGAGCTTGAACCTCCCTTGAATCGGCGGCTCGCGTCTCATTCGGGACCTTGCCGGTCTCCCCACAGGCTGTATAATGCTTGGCTTGGGGCTGGCTGCGGGTTGTCCGCAGACCGATCCTAGATGACAAGCCCGTGTTTTGTTTCCCGGAGGTTCCTGACCATTACGGTCGGCGAGTGTACATCCGAGTCTCACGCAGTCATGCCGGCT
>JAUXGE010000121.1 GCA_030622435.1 Planctomycetota bacterium | reverse complement strand
GTGTGCCACTGCTCTGTGAGCAGTGCCTCATGCCTTCGCGTCACATTCGCGTCCGCACTGCTGACACAGCAGTGGCACACACGACACAAGTGGGTGGCCCATGGCTTTAGCCGTGCGGGACGCGAATCGTCGTGTTCCCCACCCCCGAAAAGGCGGACCACTCATCTGCGGGCAACCCCTCGAAACAGCCTTGACAGAGCACCAGAGCTTACTCCGTTTCCGTGTGGCTCCGGCGCACGTCGGGAATGACTCCGCCTCACGTGGACGGTGGCGGGACATTCGGTCCGAGCACGGGGTTACGTCGCACGACCACGGAGCGTGCCAAACGGCATGCCCTCACCTCCAGAGGAGATGGGCCACCCGACCGCTGGGGAGGCGGTGGGCAGAGAGTGCGTCACCAATCTCTCACGACCAGATTCCAACGAACTGCGAACAATACAACTACTTGAGCCCTTTACCCCGGATTTCCCACATATGGTGTTTCGCGGCGGCATGACTTGTGCATGTTTTCCCGGTAATTCCAAGGTCTCCCGTCAGTCTAACGGAGGCACCCGGCGAATGACGGGCAAGAACAAGCACTTCTAGTTCATTTTTTTGTAAAGAAGGTTGACTTGGAGAGGATGTCCCGATATAGAAGCTCTTTACAGTTTCGTATATTAGAGATGTCGGCAAACATCGATCTCAGCCACGAGTGCGGTCCAAGACGACAGATTGGGCAAGGGCCGCGGTAGCGAGGCGGAACTCGTCACAACTTAAGGGAAATCACCATGCGTGGCACCAGGACTACGTTTTTGGGCTCATGTCTGCTGCTCATCTTGTGCGCGTACACCCCTGCGGTATACGCGGAGCAGCAGACGGTCACTCTGGATCCCGGCTGGAACCTGATCTCCTTCAGCGTCCAGGCGGACAATCCGCTGATCACCAACGTGCTCGCGCCCATCGACGGCCTCTACGACGAGGTGTGGACGTATGACCGCTCCGGGCCTGCGCCAGTCTGGCTGGGCTACCAGCCCGCGGGCATCCAGACCCTTACGTTCATTCAGGCGGGCATCGGGTACTGGATTCACATGGACGAAGGGCTGATAGAGCCCGTACCGCTCACCGTGACGGGCAGTGCGTTCTCCGGCCCCATTCCGCTTGAGCCGGGGTGGAACATGATCGGAGGCATGAGCACTGTGCCGGTAAGCAGCGAAATCATCTTGAGCGCCCTTTCACCTGATGCGGACGCGGTGTGGGGGTCGTCCGCCGAGGGTGGTACCTGGAGGATGGCCGCGGATGGCATCCCCGACTTCGTCTCGCTAGCCCAAGTTCGACCCGGCGCCGGATACTGGATCCACGCCCTCTCCGCCACGTCGCTCGGCCCGCTGCTGAGCGTGGCCGCCCCACCCGGGATGGCCTTCGGGCGCGGGCCGCAGTGGTACTACATTCGCATCTACAACGTCGGCACCGGGACACTCGATTGGGACGTCTCCGCCCCGGAAAGCTGGCTGGTCGTCTGTCCGGCCGAGCTTGATGAGCCTTGCAGCTCAACAGGCGACTCGACCGGTGAGGTCGACCTGGTGGCCATCGGCATTGATTGGGGCGAGCTGGCCATCAGCGGCTCTACATCGTGCTGCGGCACCGGCGACGACCTCGGCGACGTGTGCACCGATGACTCGGACTGCGCCGACACCTGTGACGGCGGCAGCCATCCCGGCGATCCCTGTGTCTCCGACGATGATTGCGTATGCGAGGGCGGTGAACCGGAGTGCGTCGATGGCACCTGCATCATCGGCACCTGTGATTCGACCGGGCAGTGGCGGTGCGGTCTGGGCACGATCACGGTCAGCTCCAACGCCGGAACGGTCGAGCTTCCCGTCGAGGCCAGCCGCGAGCCGATCAGCGCCCACTACGAAGGCTACGCCACGCCGCTGACGGTCAATGACAAGTCGGTCGAACTGCCCAAGGTAGACCTGGCCTTCGATCTCAGCGTGGACCCCGATTCCGGGTCGGCCACGGCGGTCCTGACCGCCGAGCAGACTCCCTTCTTCCCCCACGATGTGTACTTCCATGGCTACGGCGGCCTCGACGACGTCACCCTGGGCACGACCTTCTCCGTTCCCGCCTTCGATCTCGATGGGATGAACATGTTCGGCAGGGAGCTGATCCGCAGCATCACCCTACGCGGGCAACGCGTGGGCAACGACCGGATCGATGGCGGCGAGGGCGACTACGTGGAGACCATCACCTTCCCCGGCGCCGACTCGGTGGTCGTCCGGGGCACGTTCCAACTGAGGCGAACGGCCTTGCTGGAGACGGAGCCTTGCCCTGAACCAGGTGCGCTCGTCGCGCGCCGAACGCCGCGTCTGGACAAGGACTCCGACGGCCTGCCCGACGACTGGGAAGTCCGGTACGCCCTCGACCCGCATGACGAGAACACTTGGCGTTATGACGGCGACGGCGACGATCGCGACAACTGCACGGAATACCTCGACCGCACCGATCCCACGGTCAACGATGCCGAGCCGGGCATACCCAGCATTAGTGGGACGATTGAGGAGGTCGGCTCTCTGCCCGTGCCCAACGTCACTGTTACCGTACACTTCGGCTTCGAGGTGCTCAGCGACGTCACCGATGTGAACGGCGAGTTCACCTTCGAAGATCTCGTGCCGGGTCTCCACGTGATCCACATCGGACCGCATCCGGGCTTCACCTTTACGCCCTCCGAGGACCGGGTGACGCTGGAGCACGGTCCGTACCTCCTTCCGGTCTCGGCGGCGCGAGACACCTCGGATGATCTCGACTTCGTGGCCGCCCCGCTGGAGGGTCACGAGCCGCTGACGGTGCAGTTTGTCACGCTGGAGCCACCCGGCGGCATGTCCGACCCGGCCTACGTGGAGTGGTACTTTGACGGTGACACGACTCCGCCACCCGACGCCACCGGCTGGGACCCCATCCACACGTACACGATGCCCGGACAGTACACCGTGACCATGATGTACACGCTGCCCGAGCCGGACGTCGTCGTCACCAAAACAGACTACGTGCGGGTCGGCGAGCCCGAGGCGTCGCCGTACCGCCTGAAGAGAAGTGTGGTCCCACTCCACGGCGCTGCTACCGCAGAGGATTCGGACTACCGGCTGCACAGTATCGCCGGGGTGGGCATCGCGGACACGGACGGGGCGTCCGAGTCCGGAAACTTACGTCTACGTTCGGACTATGTCCCCTGATTCGAGGCTTTTAACCGTTTCCATGAGGTGAATTGCGATGATCGGAAAACTGAACATTCTGTTGGTGACGGCGGTCCTGCTCGCGGCGTTCGCGGTGATCGCCGCAGACCGTGATGCACAGCGCCCTGCCGACCCAAGGCAGACTGAAGCGGTCTCAACCGTCGGCGATGCCGCCGGTCTCCAGGTGGCGGCGGCCACGACATCTGCCTCCCGGGTGATTCCCTTCCAGGGCCTGCTGACGGACCTGAGCGACAGTCCCGTCACCATCGGCAGCTGCGACCTGGTTCTCAGCCTCTACGACGCCGCGAGTGGGGGGACGCTGTTGTGGACCGAAACGCAGCCCGCCGTCGCGGTGTCCGGCGGGCGATTCAGTGTCCAGCTCGGCGCGGTGACGTCGCTGGACGATCCCGACGGTGACCCGGAGACAAATGACGCGGTATCTTTCGACCAGCCGCGTTACCTGGGCATCGCGGTCGATCCCCCGGGCCCGGACCCGCTGGGCCCGGAGATGACGCCGCGGAAGGAGATCGTCCCGGCCGTCTTCGCCCACGAGGCCGGGGACGCCGCGACCGTCGGCGGCTACACACCGGGTGAACTCATGCCCGTCGGCGTGATTGTGCCCTTCGCCGGAGAGACACCGCCGACTGGCTGGCTCATGTGCGACGGGGCGGAAGTGAGCCGGGCAACCTATGCCGACCTCTATGCTGTCATCGGGAACGCGTACGGAAACGGCGATGGGAGTACGACGTTCAACCTTCCCAATCTTGTCAGCCGTTTCCCCTACGGCAGTCTTGCAGATGGGAGCAACAGAGGCCAGACCGGCGGGGCGGATCAGCACGATCACGGCGTTACAGGCTATACCAAAAATCATGCGCTCATCCCGGCAGAGCTTCCATCGCATGCACACTCGGTCATGGTCGGCACGTGTGGTTTCCCAGAGAGGTGGGGGACCCCGAACTGCGCAGATGGCAGATTCTGGTGGTCGCGTGACTTTGGAACCTACTGCAATGGGTGCGACAATCCCCCACGAACCACGGACGATATTTTCGACGTAGAAGAGAATGAACCCCATAAGCACGAAATCGAAATCCAGACCCTCGAGGTCAATCATCTGCCTTCGTACACGGTGGTGAACTACATCATCAAGTACTAGACGAGATTGAGTGCAGGCGATCGATTGTAGTGCACAGACGTTCTTGAGGTGTGACATGAGACAACGCTCACTGATCTGCCCGGCAGTCGCGGTCCTTGCGTTCGGGCTCTGTTTCTCCTCCGCCCCGGCCGGGTCGTCCACCCCCAAGGATACGGGCGGTGTGGCCTCGTGGCTCATCAGCCAGGCGCAGCAGAATCTGGAAGACGGACGCGACAATCTCAAGGGTTTCATGACCGCCCGCACGCAAACCTACGATCAACTCCGCGAATGTTATGAGGGAACGTGCCTAGGAGACCCGGACAGCCCCGATCAGGGATACCTCGCCAACGCCACAGCCGACTTCCGCGGGGCGCTGAGCCTCCCCGGGTTCGAGCAGCCGGCGCGCGAGGGACTCGGCGAGGCCGTCTGCTGGCACCTGAAGGGACAGGCCCTGGTGGGTAACGACGATCTGGTCACGGCGCTCGGGCTTCGCTACGGCGCCACAACTCCCACGCTTCAGGAAGAAATCGATGCGTTGGATGCTGCCCTCGCCGGGTACACGGCCGGCACCGACCTCTTTCCCGAGCTGATCGACTGCCCTGACTGCTTCACGACCGACGCCTGCCTCGAGGGAAGCGGTGAAGTCGACTGCCCCTACTGCTCCGGTTACGTAGCCAGAGAAGTGTGGGTCGACCTGCTGGCCAGGAAGGTCCACGCCAGGGTGGAGAAGGCCGACCGCCTCTTCGCTATGGGTATGGACAGCCCCCTGAAGAAGGCCGAGGCCGAGGAGGAGATCCGCCGCGCCGTCCAGGAGGGGTATCTGGGGGCGGCGGTCCTGGGCGTGGGGATGGACGAGGACCAGATCGGCGTGACCAACCTGAACCGCCTGCACGCCAGCGTCGTGCGTCTGGAGAAGACCTTCGAGAGGATTGCCTCCGGCCTGGACGCCGCAGGGTTCCATGACGACTATGTGCCGTTTCTGCCTTACCACGACTGCAATCCGGACCGCTCGTTACGCGACATCGCCGACGACGTGATCAACGACATCAACAACGGTGCCCTGTACTGGGAGACCCAGGCCAAGGCCACCAGCCGACAGTGTGATGTGGACGAAACCGAGCTGGCGGATGCCCTCCAGGCGATCCGCCAGGGCGTCAAGAGCGACCTGGACGACCTGTGCGGGTATATCACGGATACCCACTTCCCTGGCGGGGTGGGCCTCGACGACCCGGCAGTCGTGCAGGCGTTCCTCGAAGACTGCCTGGCCGGGCCGAGTGAACTCCAGGAAGCGCTGCTCGCGAACGAGGAAGCTTTCTCGGCTCTGGAGACCGCGTTTACCGAGCTGAACAACGTCTGGAAGAAGATCGAGATCGAGCAGGACCGGGTCGGTCAGATCGCCAAGGTTTACGTTGAGACTGCCGAGGACCTCGGCGCACTCGAGATCGCCAAGGGATTTGCCAACGCTTACTCGTTCTCCACGCAGGTTGAGATTGCAGTTCCTCCCAGTATGTCTGTGACGGTTAATTTCAACCCCGGCAGCATCATTTCCGGCTTCCTGGACGCCGAAGCGAGGATGCTGGAGGCCATGCAGGCGGTCCGGATCGAGGGGATCGACAGTGCCGCGACGATCAAGCTCTATCTGCTGGAAATGGCGGAGAAGGCAAAGGCCCTGCGCGAGTATGAGCTGCGGATCAGCCAGTCTCAGGTCACGGTCGAGAACCTGACCAATCAGGCACGGGCCTTGGTCGACGAGTGGTGGCGATCCCGGGACGGGTTGGCCACCTCCTATTTCAGCAATCCGGCATACCGCCTGGAGATGGAAAACGCCGTCAGCAGAGCGTACCTGAAGCTGGGCTCCGCGCAGCGATGGAGCTATCTCGCCTCGCGGGCCCTGAGCTATGACTGGTCCCTTCCCTACGACGGAACTGAGGCGGCCGACGTCGAGCCGTCGTGCAGCGACTTCGAGTCGCCCCGGTCGGTCTTCTCGCTCAACACGGCCCTAGATGTCAACGACTTCTTCGATTGTCTGGGATTCTGGGCAGCGTACAACTTCAGTGAGTACGGTCCGCTCAATGACGACACGCATACAACGATCTCCGTTCGCGAGGACATCCTTGGACTGAAGGATCACAACGAGTGCCTACACGAAGACTACCCGGATGAGGTCAAGGCGGAGAACATCCGGCTGTTTAAGGAGTTCATCCAGGATCATACCGTTGGCAGCCTGATTACGTTCGAGTTCGCCACGTCGATCAGCGATGAATCGTTCTTCGACATCTTCATTGTCTCCGGGGTGAATATCTGGAACGCAAAGCTCTCGCACGTTGCATGCAACCTGGTGGGCAGTGATGACCTGAATCCGGCGGGCGCGACAAAAGGCAACCTTGGGCTGACACTAGGAGGCATGTCCACGGTTCGGCGACCTGACGCCGACTGGGGGCCCCCCGGCGACCCCTGTCTCGGAATTCCCGACGACGCCTCCGGGGATCTCTTTGTACACTACGATCTTGAGGATTTCGGGGCGCACTCATCACTTCGCACGGTCTACATCGACGCGCACATCAACGGTTTCCCGGAGGAGCCCGTCGAGCCGGATTGGAGCTTGGGATTGGCGCGACTGAGCATCGGTGCGCAGCGATGGCAGGTAACCATTAACAAGGCGGGGGCCGACAACAGTCTGCTCGACTGGGACGAGTTGGAAGACGTCAAGCTGATGGTGAAGTGGCGGTACGGCCAGCCGCCGTACTATGACTGCTCCATGGCGGAGTCTGATCCCGGCGCGATGGATTGGGAATTGGAAGAATAGCGCGATGGGCCGGCGGCCCGGGCGGGAGCTAGAATTGGAACTGGAATTGGAATCGAACAAGGTGAACCGAACGACATCTCTGAATTTGGAGGCTGTCGCGATGTGTCAGAAGGCTAGTCTGTCGGTTGTCGTCCTGAGCTTGTGCTTCCTGGCGGAGGCCCGGGCAGGAATTCCCCAGCCGTCCGTGATTCTCTACGGCGGCATCACCATCGAAGAGGTGCCCGTGACCGCGGAGGACGACGTAACCGTCGTGGCCCACGTCGACGGCGTGGTCGACCCCATCGGCTCGTACACCATGGGCGATGACCCCGCGGCCGGAGATCTGTACGTGTTGCAGGTCCGCGTGGAGTCGCTGGCCGACGGCGGCATCAAGACCGGTGCGGAGATCGGCGATACGGTGTGGATCCATGTTCAATATGACACCTCGGATCGCCGTGCGGCCGAGGTGGTCATCACCGATCGCGGCATGCTGATCCCGCTGGACCTGGAAGTCAGCGCCTGTCCTCCGTCCAGTCAGCCGGCGCCGGAACGGCTCGACCTGGAGTTCGCCCCTGTCAGCCAGAAGATCCGGTATCTGTCTTTCACAGCAGGTGACACGGGACAGTCACAGGCTGTTCGCATGACCTTCACCAACATGCCCTCTCCTTACGACACGTGGAACGGCGTACAGCTTTGGGTGCAGGAGCCGCAGGAGTATTGCGAGAACGCGGGCGTGGCACAGGACGATCCGTGTCCGGATGCCGTCGGCGGGCTTCCGTCCACGGGGTTCTGGGGAGCTGATCTCGGGTGCGATCCGTACTTCACCGATTGGACGTTGTACGACACGGTCCACGTGTGGAACGAGGGTATCGTCCCTGACGCGACGTACGACATCCAGGTCGTGGACGAGACATGCTCGCTGGCTGCGGAAGAGGACTACTCGCCGGCATTGCCAATGACGCAAAGCGCGTGGTCCGATTTGATCAGCAATTGCACGACGACCCCGTGCGGGCCGCCGGATGGAAGCACCGGAATCGTGGACGTCACGGCGGTTCTGGACAAGTGGAAGAACCTTCCGGGCAACGTGCAGAAGGTGCGTGCGGACATAGAAGGCTCACCGGCCGGTGACCACCGGGTCCCCGACCAGGCGATCAACATCACGGACGTTACCTACTGCCTCGGTGCGTTTCTGGGTGATACGTATCCCGCTCCCGGCTTCCCGGCGCCGAGTGATCCGCCACTGTGCGGGCCATAGAACACGATCCTCACCGGTTGATTATGTGTTTGTCGCGGAATTGGGGTGGCATGGGCAAGGATCGACTCCGGCGAAACTTCGAATAGAAGATGACGCTTACCGGCGATCCAAAGCCCGTTCGTGCGACGCGTAAGCGGGAAACACGGGCAAGCTGCTCCGCTGGGCATCGGATGCAAACTCGTCCTGGCCGGGTAGAAGGTATCCCAGGCTGGTGAGCTCCGCGGCCGCTTGCCCATGCCACCCACCGCCCCGCGTTTGCGGCAATCACACTGCTGACACAGCAGTGGCACACAGCGCGATCGGAAACTGGGATTCGACTCCCCCACCGCTGAAGGGGCTGTCGATTTACTCACGGACCCGGGATGGGGATGTGTGCCCTCGCCCCGGCCGACACGGTGGTCGGCCGCTACAGATCATTGGTGCGTTACGCGAGGGGCATCGGCCTCGATGCGGAGTAGTCGGCTCGCAATCAGTGTTCTTGCGGGGAGGTCGGCGAGGGGGGATCGGTGTCCTGCCCCGGTTCCGGTTCCGGTGGAGAAAGACGCTCGGCCGCCTGTGTCAGCCGCAGTGTCCACGCATCCCCAAGCGCATCGGTGGGTACAGTGTTTAGCTCTGCCAGCAGACGGCGCAAACGCCCAGGATCCGTAGCGGCGTCGAGTGTTTCGAGGTACGCCCCGACTGTTTCCAGAATCCTGGTCCCGGCGGCATCGTCAGGGGACAGAGCGGATAGCTGCGTAATCAGGACGGCCACCTCAGGCTCGGTCGGGCTGCGCAGCATGGCATTGAGCAACCGCAAACCGCAGCCAAACGTGCCTGCATCCGACCGCTCGGACTGCATGTCAAAGAGCGTTTCAAGGTAGGTGACCGCCTCCTCATACCGCCCGCCGGCCACGAGGGCGGCCGCAAGGCGATCGAGCACGTCCTCGAGGTGGGACGTGCTCCCGTTCGCACCGGAGAACGCATCGGCGAGATCCTCGAGGTATCTGATTTGCAGATCGGGGAGGTCGCGCAGGCGTCCTGCGGCTTGGATCCGATCCTCAACGGAATGGTTCGCCATAACATGCCGGAAACCTCGCCACGCTGCTTCACGTGCAAGCTCGTTGACCTCGATGGACGGATTCAGTCTGGTAAGGAGACTCTCGAGGTCGGCCTCCTCACGACCGAGCCGCCCAACGGCATCGATCGCGGCAAGACGCACCCTCGGATCCGCATGAGCCATCAGAGTGCGAAGACGCGGCAACTTCGAGCGACCATCCGCAGCCAACACGCCTCGAATAGCAGGCCCGAGGACGGCGGCATCGTCAGACTCGACGGCGTCCATGAACTCAGGGGCAAACGCATCACTCGCGACACCGGCCATGGCGGTCAGCAAAGCCGCCCGCATAGCCGCGTCTTCCCTGTCCGAGGACTGATACCGGGATTTCAGTGCCGCAACGGCACTCTCGATGTTCTCGCCGGCAGTCGATTGGGCGGCCACCGCTCCAAGCGCGACTGCCGCTTCGCGCACACATTCAGACGGGCTCTGAGGCGAGGCTACTGCTGCGACAAGTGCCGGAATCGCATCGGGATTGCCCAGCTTACCAAGCGCCTTGAATATGGTGAGGCGGATGCCAGGGTCGTCCTCGCGCGGCAAGCGCGCCAACAGGGCCTCGACTATGACTGGGTCGTTCAGGTTTTGAATAATCTCCACCACCTCCCGACGAACGGACGGTGATCCCTGTCGAAGCTGTTCGAGCAGCGAGGTCAACACCGCGCCTTCGGGGCGCTGTCCCTCATCGGCGATGCGGGCACGGATGATCCCCAGCGCCGTCAGCTTCACGATCGGGATGGGATCCTCGAGCCATTCGACCAGTTTCGCCGGTCTCTGGTCGGCCGGGAGGGTGCGGAACAGCTCCCGCTGGAAGCTGCTCGTCCGTGCCTTGAGAGTCGCCTGTCCGTCTCTGACGGTCTCACGGAAGACACGCAGCTCGTCGGAAACGCGGCGCGAGCGATCGCGGTACGTCCGCAACTGCTCGGCAAGCCAGGACTCTTCATCAAGCTGAGATTTCTCATCCCACCACCGGTGCCAGCGCTGCGTATCCAATCCATGGCTTTGGGGGGTGGCAGACGACAGAGCCCCGGTTACGCGCTCGACGACCGCGGGTTCGCTACTGTCCAGCAGGGCTATCAACTGCGCGACGACTTCTCGACGGTGCGTGTTCGGCGCAAGTGCGTCTATAGCGGCCAGGCGCTTCGTCAGGGGTACATCCGCCTGTGAGGCCAGTTCTCCCAACCTGGTCGGAACGTCCGTTCCCGGAATGTCCGCCAGTGCCTCAGCGGCCAGGGTACGCAGCTCGCTCACCTCCGCATCGAGCAACTCGATCAACGGATCAACAAACGAGGGATCCACCTTCGACGGATTCTCCCGTGCCTGTTCAGCGATCACACTGCAGAGCGTCTGTTGAACCTCGGGGCGGTCAGACAGTTTCAACAATTCGGCGGCAAGAGCCTTTGCCTGAGGAATGTCGTAGGACAGGAGCACGCTCGCCCAGCGTCGTCGATCCGCCTGACGAGCTTCTACATCCGTGATGCCCTCCCGAATGTTCCGAAGCTGTCCGACCTGAGCCGATTCCTGATCCGCAGCGGGCGGATCATCCGTCTGCGCACCGAAGGCGGATATGCTCGGGGCGAGCAACCAGAACACCACGATCCACCAAGCGATCCCTCGCACGGGAAACCTCCCAAGATCAGCCCTCACCCACACCGGAGGTGGCGGGGAGAACCAGGACTCCGGCATCCAAACCCCGACCGGAACGCCCCACGATCAGCTTAGAGCATTCTCCGGTTTCATGTAGCGTCGGAATCTGCGAAATTCCCGGGCGGAACCAAGTTCCGGCTGCCACAGAAGAATAGAGCTTGCTCTAGTGCCCTTTGTACATCTGACTATGTCGATTGGCAACTGGCAAGCTCAACGCGGTCGATGAGCCGATGAGCGGGGTGCAGTGGCATGTCGGTGATTCATGCCTGTTCGATGCACGCAGGTGCCCATCCCTCTGCGCGAAGAACGACAAGAGCTCGGGGATGCCGGCTCTGCGAGAGACTGCGTGAGGAACTCAGGTGTCACCAGATATCCGTGCCCTGCAAGCATTCCCAACAGTGGGATACTGATCGCGACAAACAGCCCCGACAGGGGTTGAGGCACGTAGCCACGGGCGCAAGCCCTCGTTGTTCTACACAAATCCCACGGCGTTGACCGACGGTACCCGTTCATCTTTCCGGTCGGAGCAACCCTCAGCCTGAAAGGCTGAAAGAGAGTAGCCGGGGGCAAGTCCCGGCGCAGGCCGGGACGCCGCCCACGGATTCCGGGACCCCAATGACCCATTCGAGCCTGTAGGGCTCGCATAATCGCACAGTCGCACACGCCGCAGAGAATAGACGACCCATACAGGGTCGGGCGGTTCGGTGGCGGCACTAT
>JAUXGE010000421.1 GCA_030622435.1 Planctomycetota bacterium | reverse complement strand
TCGTTTTGTGGCGCCTCTCCGTGTTTCTTCCTCCGGCAGGTGTTTGGTACAATCAATGGCCATGTATGGGGCTCAACAGCTTGACGACGATTGTGTGGTGCGCGCTGTCGCAGGCACGCGAAGCGACCTGGAGCGCGTTGCTCAGGCCTTGCTGCCGCAGATGCGTGCGATGGTTGGTGCCCGGTTGAGCGCGCAGCCGGGGCTCTTCCACGTGGTCGATGAGATTGCCCAGGCGGCGATGGTGGCCGTGTCCGACGCTCTGCCACGGCTCGAGAACCGATCTGTCGATGGTCTGAAGTCCTTTGTATCAGTCATCGTGACGCGGAGGGTGGCCGACTTCCTCCGTCAGAAAAAGCGGGCGAACATCGGCGGTCGTCCGGTTGCCTCGCTGGAGACAACGGTAGCGGATTTCTCCGGTGCGGGACCGCTGTGGCAGTTCCTTTCCATCAGCGGACCTACGCCGTTGAGCGCCGCGAGGCAGGCCGATCAGGTTTCTCTCGTGATGACGGAGTTGGGCCGGATCAAGGACGAGTACCGCGAGGTCATAACGCTGGCGTTGTTCGACCAGCTCTCGACCAAGGAGATCTCGCATCAGTTGGGCACTTCGAGGCGAGCTGTCTCGATGTTGCTGCTGCGGGCGATCAGAACCCTTCGCCGGCGCGTGACAGGCTCGAGCAGACCGGGAGTACCCGATGCCGGATCCATCTGATCAAACCGGGAGAGATTCCCCGTCCGACATTGACGATCGCGTTGATGACGCCTTGAAGGCGGTTTGGCAAGGCGAGAGCGACGCGTTCAACCAGCTGTTGGACGAGTCCGATGCGTCGGGTTCGGGAGTCGGCAAGGTTCTGAAAGAGATGATGCACGCCTCCGAGCAGGGTGAAAGCCAACGCCCGCTACCGGAGCAGATCGGCCAGTACCGTATTGTTCGCGAGCTGGGACGTGGTGGGATGGGCGTTGTCTACGAAGCCCGGCAGCAACAGCCCGAACGGATGGTCGCCTTGAAGGTTGTGCGAGGCAGCCGTTACGCCAGCGAGCACTACGTCAAACTCTTTCAGCGAGAGATTCAGACTCTCGCGCGGCTCAACCACCAGGGTATAGCGGCGATCTATGACGCAGGGTGCACCGAGGACGGCGAGCATTTCTTCGCCATGGAACTCGTTCGGGGCACGACACTGTCAGAATTCGTGGCCAGTCGATCCATTTCCACGAAGGAGCGGCTTCGGCTTTTTGTCAGGGTTTGCGAGGCAATCTCCTACGCTCATCAACGTGGCGTCATCCATCGTGATCTCAAACCGTCGAACATCCTGATCAACGAGAACGGCGATCCGAAGGTTCTCGACTTCGGTCTTGCCCGCATAACGGATTCTGACATTGCTGTCACCACCGTGGTGACCGAGCCCGGTCGCATCGTCGGAACGCTGACGTACATGAGCCCGGAGCAGGCGCGCGGGGAAGCCGGTGAAATCGACGTACGCAGCGACGTCTACTCATTGGGTGTAATGCTGTATCGTATCCTCGTCGATCAGTTGCCCTATGACATCTCGTCATCCTCGTTACACGAGGCGGTTCGCTCCATATGCGAGACGACCCCACTGCATCCGGGGCGGGTCAAGCGGAGTTTGTCCGATGACCTTGGCACGATCGTGATGAAGGCACTCGAGAAGGAGCCCGCCCGCCGGTACTCGGGGGCCATGGCCCTTGCGGAGGACATCGATCGATACCTCTTAGGCCACCCGATCATCGCCCGCCCACCGACCACGATGTATCAGCTCCGCAAGCTGGTGGCTCGCCACAAGATTCCGTTCGTGTTCGCCGTCTTTTTGTTCGCATCGGCCACGACCATTGCGGTTTGGATGAGTGTTCTGTACCGCGAGTCTGACCGGCTGCGTTTGGCCACAGAGGTTGCGCGAGACGCTGAGCAGACCCAGCGTCAGGTGGCTGAAGCGAGCTTGGTGCAGGCAGAGGAAGCCCGGCAGCAGGCCCAGACTGCTGCGCGAAAGGCGGAGCGGATCAGCCGGTTCTTGCAGGACATGTTGTCATCGGTGTCTCCGGAAAAGGCACGAGGGCGCGACGTCACGATTCTCCGGGAGCTTCTGGAGACGGCGGCCCGCCGCGTCGAGAAGGACTTGAACGCCGAGCCTGAGATCGCGGCGGCCCTTCATACGACGATTGGTGACACGTACCGCAGTCTCGGTTTGTATGACGAGGCGGAGCCGAGTCTTCGCGCCGCGCTGCGCCTGCGCCGAGAAATCTACGGGGATGAACACAAGGACGTCGCAGAGAGCATGAACAATCTGGCGATTCTCCTCAAGGCAAAGGGGGATCTTCAAGGGGCAGAACCCTTGTACCGACAGGCGCTGGACATCAACCGCCGGGTGCTCGGCGAGGATCATCCGTATGTAGCGATTGCCATGAACAACCTGGCCGGGTTGCTGAAGGGGAAGGGTGATTATGAAGCAGCCGAGGCACTTTATCGTGACACCCTTGCCGCGACACGCCGGTTGTA
>JAUXGE010000020.1 GCA_030622435.1 Planctomycetota bacterium | reverse complement strand
TTGCCACTAAACACGCAGTTGATCAGAATCACAGCATCCCCGCGATGGAATAAGCCTCCGCCTTCGTATCCCGCAGAATTGCCGTAGAAGCCGCAGTTGATAAGTTGCGTATAGCCCCTGTTGTACATCCCGCCACCGTTGTTGCGACTCGTATTCCCGACAAACAAGCAATCAATGACGTTCGGCGCGCCGCTCCAAATAACCAGCCCGCCACCGTTGGCATTCTCGACAAACGTGCAACCGACAATCGGTTTGCTCCCTGATGCGCGCAACCCATGGAGACTATTCCGTGTGAACCGACACCCGGTGACCTCTGCTTCGTTAAAGACATTCGAGACACCCCCAATGCCGCACTCGCGTGTGTAACCGCCGTTCTCGACGAAGTCGCAGTCTGCGATTCTCGGTTCACCGTAGATCGTGTATATCCCCAGCGGTGCGTTGTCCACAAACAGGCATTCCCGAATGGTCGGGCTACCCCCTTCGCTGGATAGCCCCCCTCCACCGGGATACCAGTCACCATTGACCTCGCCACCGCTGACTGTGAAACCGTCCAAGACGGCGGTGGCTTGAACATCGGTCGCAGTCAGCACGTTGTAGCTGTTCTCGCAGCGAGTCGGGCGGCACAGTTCACAGCACTCGCGCTCGGCCCAGCAGGCGCAGCCCTCGCTCCACCATGCGTTACAGCAATCCTCACCTCGCTCGCACACCAATGCCTCACAAACCGGATCGTCACAACCGGGAGCGGCGCGCGCGATCGGGCTGCAACAGTTGCTCTCGCCCCGGAGGCTGGTGTCGTCGTCGCCGTTCAGGTCACCGCTCAGGATTGTCTCATATACGGAGCGGGCACGGGCGTCCGGATCAGGCGTTCCGCAACCCGCATAACCACCTCTGATTGAAACGCCGCTGATCAGCTCGAACGTTGCAGTACGATCGCCGCGCATCCGACCCGTGCCTCTGTCAGGAGTATACGTGCCTCGAGCCACGCGAATCTCTTCAACCCCACCACCTGATTCGCGTGCGGAGTCAAGGGCGTCCTGGAGGTACAGGTAAGCATCGCACCAGGTCGAACCGTCGACGGCTCCTGTGGCGTCGTCGTCGACGTAGATGACCGTCTGGGCCGCGACGTGGACCGTGGCGCCAAGGGCCATGAAAGTCGCAACCAACGCGCCGGCGTTGCTCAGGCGGGTTCGCCACACCATCCGCTGTCGTTCCATTGTTTCCATGCCTCGCATCCCCGGCCGGTCCATTTGTGTCGAGGAACGGCCTGCACGATTCATTCTAGGCACGGCGGCGAAAGAAGTCGTCGGGGGATTCTGTTCGTCAGCCACATCCCTGATCAGTCCAATGGTGCGTCGGGGACGGACCCTACGTCTGGTGCGGGCGGGACGTGCGCGGCATCAATCACCCCAGAGCGTTCGCTGGAAGCCGGCGAAGTCCTTGAGGTCGATGACGGGTGGCCCGTCTTCCTTTGGAGGTGGGGGATGCGATGATCGTGGTCATGAGTCGGAGCGTATTTCATCGTCTCCCCCATGTCCAAGTACGCGTTTAGCGTTTTAGCGCCGACAGGGGCGCCAGACCCTAGCCCCGGGCGTGAGCCCGGGGAAAGGTGCGCACCATGGATCAAGCCCCAGCGGGGCGGCGGAAACTTGGCATAGACGACGGACGTAGTCTGTCGCCCCTCCGGGGCTCGGCAATCGCGGTTGGTCCCACGAACCCCGGGCTCACGCCCGGGGCTACGATCTGTCGTCCCTACGGGACTTACCGCCGTGACGCTAAACACGTACCTGGAGGTGGGAGATGCAATGATCGTGGGCGTGAGCCTGAGCTTATGTCATCGTCTCCCCCATGTCCAAAGGACGTGGGCCACCCGGCCGGGGCTACTATCTGTCGTCCCTACGGGACTTACCGCCGTGACGCTAAACACGTACCTGGAGGTGGGAGATGCAATAATCGTGGGCGTGAGCCTGAGCTTATGTCATCGTCTCCCCCATGTCCAAAGGACATGGGCCACCCGGCCGGGGCACTGCTGACACAGCAGTGGCACACTGTATGGTTGATTCGCGGTCGGGTGAACCACAGAGCCGCTGGAGGAAATGACTGCGGTGTACCCCCAGTCCATCGGACATCGTGTCCGTCCCCCATCCTTCCACCTCGAATGTCGGTTGGTGTCTTATATGTGAGAAGGGCGGAAGGACGGGGCACCCTTCTTCACTCCCGAAGCAATTCGGTCACGGTGCCTTGTTGCTCTGCAACGGCCGAGAGGGTTTGCCAGCCGGCCTGAGCCCGGTTTACCAGGCCCATGTTCTGCAGTGACAGCGCAATATTGGCAACGCAGTCGATGTTCTGCGGCTGCTTGCTGGTTGCGTACTCGAACTGCTCGAGCGCGAGAGTGAACTCGTTCCGATCGGAGAACAGCAGACCGAGCTGATAGTGCAAATCCGCTGATTCAGAATCCAGGTTCATACACTGCTTCAGGACATCCATGGCCTCGTCAACCTGCCCCGTCTCGCGCAGAGTCAATCCCAGTTTGATCATCGCTGCCAGGTAGTGCGGATTGATCGACACGGCCGTGTGGAAGGCCTCGGCCGCTCCTTCCAGCTCGCCCTCATGGCGGAGGAGCAACCCGAGACGATAGTGAAGGTCGGCGTAATGCGGACGATCGCGCAAGGCGGCACGCACGTTACCGATCTGTCGCTGCACGAGATCGGAGACATCGCCGTCCACCGGCCCTTCAGGCCTGGCGGCAATCCGCTGTGGTGACAGATACTTCTTCGCCTGCTGCGCGGCGGAAACCCTAAGCTGCAAGCGTGCCGTCTCACCGAACAGTGTCGTGCTGTTGGGTTCGATGTCCGAGGCCATTCTCAGACCGGCCTGAGCGTCTTCGATCTCTCCCGCAGCGTGCTGTGCGACACTCATGCCGATGTATGCGGACAGAATACGATCGTTTATCTCGATGGCGGCGCTGAAGGCCTGCGCAGCCTCGGTGAACTCTCCGACACGCAGCCGGGATACTCCCACCTTGATCGTCGCTTCGAGGTAGTCGGGGTTCATTTCTACCGCCTGAAGGTAGGCATCCAGGGCCTGTGTGTCCCGCCCCGTCTGCGAGTACAGGTCGCCGAGCTGGAGATACTGATCAGCGGACTCGGGCCGGCTCGCCATCTGCTCACGAACGACAGCGATGGCATCATCGAACCGCCCTGCGTCAACGCAAGCAGTCACAAGATCGTCTCGAGCCTCCCAATTGTCGGGGTCCATCGTGATGACGTGCTGGTAGGTCCGGATGGCGTCCTCGAATCGCTTTGCCCGTACGTACAGACTCGCGAGTGTCAGACCCGCCGAAAGGTCGCCTGGTTCACACCAGCACACGTGCTCGTAGTGCGTGACGGCCATATCGACGTTGTCGAGCTTGAGATAGATGGCGGCCAATCGTTCGTGCGCGTTGCGTAATTGCGGTGCCACATCCAAGGTGGATTCGTACGAGACGATCGCCTCCTCGGTTTCCCCCAGCTTCTCCTGACAGAACCCTATAGCGAACCAGGTCGGCCCGTCTTCCAGATTATCCTCCAAGGCGGCGCGAAGTTGCTCGACAGCGGCTCGCGTCTGCCCTAGTTCGTCCAAGGCGCAGGCCAATCCAATGTGACCGACGCGGTTGTCAGGATCGATCT
Source organism: Planctomycetota bacterium (assembly GCA_030622435.1). Lineage (GTDB taxonomy): Bacteria > Planctomycetota > Phycisphaerae > UBA1845 > UBA1845. The sequence continues at coordinate 18,412 of JAUXGE010000020.1, read as the reverse complement.
CGAGTGCCATTCGGAATGCATTGCGAGCCCGTGCGTGCTCCTGCTCGGCAAGTTGTCGTATGGCAAGACGACGGTGGGATTCAGCGCTGTCCGGTTCGCGTTCGAGGGACTCTTCGAGCTGCGGCGTCGTGAGGTGGCGGTCGTCCCAAAGCAGATCACGAAACGCCGCTGACAGCTCAGCGAGCAACCCACGCCCCAATATTTCGAGAAGAAAGGACATACAGCCCCCCCCAAGCGTTACGAGACAGGAAGCGTCTCGAGCGCCTGCAGCGCCGCACCGTAGTGATCATTCAGAACCAGCGCGTGCTTATAGGCCTCGCGCGCCTGCGTAACCTGACCCTGCTCGAGGTGGAGATTGCCCAGCAGATAGTACACGTCGGCATACTCGGCCCCGGCGTCGATGGCCTCTTTCAGGCGGGTCGTGGCATCGGCTCGCCGGTCCGTCTGTTGGTATAGCTTGGCGAGCTCGATCAGCGCTCGAGTGAACGTCGGGTTGATCGCCACCGCCCGCTCCGCCGCCCCGATCGCGTCCTGATGACGCCCTATGCGAGCCAATACACGCCCACAGTGGAAATGAAGCTCGGCGTGCTCCGGCTGTCGCTCGAGCGCCGCCTCCAGCGTCTCGAGGAGCATGGCGAATACCCTCTCGTCGACCTCGCCCACCGGGATCGAGAGGAACGCATCCACGAAATCGGGCTCCGCCTCGATCACCCGGGACAGTTCCTCGATACCGTGACTATCATCCCAATCACGATCCCGAGGCATGTCCGTCCTGACGCGGATCGCGTGGCCTTGCTCCCGGGCCGCCTTGACCGCCTGAGAGAGCAGCAATCCGATCCTCGCGTCATGCGGTCTGACGGCATGAGCACGTCGAAGGAATGGAACCGCCTCGGCCGGTGCATTGCGCACGCCGCAGCAGAGTGCGAGGTTGGCAAGTGCTTCCGTATGGTCCTGATCGATGTTGACGGCCTGGGTGAAACGAAGCTCTGCTTCATCGTACCGATCGAGCGATGCAAGCAGTAGACCGAGCTGGAAATGGAATTCAGCGCACTCGGGTTTTTGGCGTAGACCTTCGCGGAGCGAGTGGATAGCCTCCTCCGGCTTGCCCGCCGCCCAAAGTGCTAGAGCATGGCGAACACGCGAAGCGGTCGCCGACGAGTCCTTCTCGACTGCCGCGGCGAACTGCCCGGCCGCGGCATCCGGCCTATCACGACCGATAAGGCAGGCCGCAAGGTATGAAGGCAACGAGGCTTCGGTCGAACCATGCTCCATGGCTCGCGCGAAAGCGGCCTCCGCCGGTTCATACTGACCGGCTGCAAGCAGGCAGACGCCGCGACGCACCTGGTCCGCGGCTTCGTACCTCGCCTTCAGCAGCTCGACCAGCTCCTCCCTTGTGATCCTTCGGCGCCCGCCGCCGCCGAAACGCAATCCGTTTTCGGACATGACGTCTTCACTTACGAAACAGGACGTACCTTCACCCGCATTGGGTGTTACAGGTGTATATCGGTAGGCCGGATACGCCGGCTTACTAGCCGCCTGTCAGTGCTGATTCGAGGGGTTACGTAGCCAAACACGACGCTGCGGGGCGCACAGGTGGGAACGGTAGACCGGCCGGCTGAGTGTTATCGGCCGCGGGCGGAAAAAAGACCTGCCCTCAGGGAAGCTCGTTCGGATGCAGTGAAGACGACGCCCGTGGCAAACGTCAGCACGAGTATCAAACCGAGTACAGGCAAAGCAACAACCCATCCGAAGCCGACCGAGAAGCCGGCAGCAAGCAGGAGCAACGTGGGTCGTCCAACGCCAAGCCCCTCCCGGTTCACGAACCACGCGCACAGAGCCAACGCCGTCGATACGCCGATAACACCGGCCCACGCGGTCGCTGGAAGGACTCGATCCGAGATGGAGGATGCCTCGCCGGCGGGCCCGAGCAGTGCAAACGCCGCGGCAACGTTGACGAGGGCTCCGACCAGCCAGGCACAACACACCCACCGGGGTCGTTCGAGAACGTTCAGGCGAATCGCCAGCAATCCGACCGCCCCGACGAGCCAGAAGAACAGGACCATCGGATCATACGCCGTCGCTCCCTCAGCGAATCGCGACGGGAACAAGTGCATGACGAACGGCCGGACAACTGACACAATCGTGGCACCGGCGATCAATACAACGAGACATGCCTTGGTCAGCAGCTCGATGCGCGGTGTCGCCGCCTGCCGTCCCTCCCGTTCCCAAACCCGGTTGACATTCGCCGCGATCACCGCCGTCAGCACGACGGCAGCGACCTGCACGAACTGGGTGACGAGCCGGACCGCATGAAACAGGGCGACCGTCTCCCCATCCGACACCTTCAACAAATACCACATGGGATAGTACGACAGGACATGCCACAGCAGAGCCGTTCCGGCCGCCCACACGCTGAAAGACAAGAGACTCGAGGCCGGTCGGCCCGGTTCGAGCGACTCCGGTCTCGGTGTGTTCGTCGTACGTCGGAGCAAGCCCGGCGCAAAGACCAGAACGACAGCCGCGCACGCGAGTGCATAAGTGATGATCAGAGCACGGGCGGATGTGTGCCCGTACCATGCGAACCCCAGCGCCAAGCATGTGAACGCCACCGCCGACGCAAGCTCCGCAGCCGCCAGGGCGCGGAACATCCGCAGTCCCTTGAGAAAACCCAGAAGTGTGTGGTAGGCCGCCAGCGCGAGGACGCAAACCAACGACGCCCGCATGAGCGCCACGCCGGAATCCACGAGTCCTGCATCCGCGTCCGACTCCGACACCAGGCGAGCGGCTGAGAACAAGGCCGACCCCACAGGACGAGCAAGTGCCCACAGGATCGACGTGGCTGCCAGAGCCATCACTATCACGATTGCGGTGGAGCGGACGACGAACCGGCGAAGCGTACCCTCGGCATCGTGGCGCGGGGTATAACGTGCGACGCCCTCGTAGAGACCTGCACTGCACAGGGGGAGCAGCACGTTCACCACCAGCAGCGCCACGCCGAACAGACCGAATTGAGCCTGAGGAATCAGCCACGCCAGCGCGACACCGCGCGCAAACCCGATCAGGCGGGATGCGGCCGACGCTACGGCCACGACGCCTACGGACGTCGCCACCGAGTCGGTGTGAAATAAGCTCTTGGATCCGGTGATACTCAAGCTCGAATCGCAATCCACCTCCCGCGCCCAAAACGGAGGTGGCATACCCAAAGAACCCTTCTCAACGGGTAGACAACGGGCTGCGGCAACCCTAGGCTGACCGCGATGCCTGTAACTCGTGAAGGTTCTCACTCATGCTAGTCGACGCGATTGTGGCTGCCAACCGCCGGATGGGCGACCACCCGGCCGTCGTGGACGGCCCTCGTTCACTGACCTTCAAACAGTTGACCGTTCTGTCATCGGTGATCCGCCGTATCGCACAACGGGAGACGGCGTGTGAGCGCGTCGGGATCATGCTGCCGGCCTCGTCGATCCTCTACGCCACCCTGTTCGGGGTGCTATGGTCTTCGAAGATCGCCGTCCCGCTGAACTTCCTGCTCAGTGCCGACGAACTCACTCGGATTATGCGGGATGCCGGGGTCGACCTGATCCTCACCGTTCGCCATTTCGAGGATCTCGCCGGCAAGCTGCCCGTACGAGCCCTTTTCCTGGACGACCTTCCGCTCAAGCGCAGCGTGTTTATCGCCATGCTTCGCCGCCTCCCGCCCGTGCCCCAGGTCGATCCGCACGCCACGGCCGTTATCCTTTATACGTCCGGAACGACGGCCGAGCCCAAAGGCGTCGAGCTGACCCACAATAATCTGCGCAGCAACTGCATTGACACCGTCCACTCGTTCGGCCTCCAGCTTCCGCAAACCGTCCTGAACATCCTCCCCCCGTTTCACGTGTTCGGGCTGACTGCCGGCGTGCTCCTCCCACCTTTGCTCGGTGCGACTGTCCATGTGATTCCCCGGTTCAACCCGGTGGCAGTTCTCAAGACGGTAGCCGGCTCCGGGATCACGATCATGATCGCCATCCCGAGCATGTACGCGGCTCTGCTCAAGTCCAAGTCCGCCAAGCCGGACACGTTCGCCTCCGTCCAACTCGCAATGTGCGGCGGCGAACCGTTGCCCAGCCGCGTGCGCACCGGTTTCCAGGAACGGTTCGGAGTCACGCTGTGCGAGGGGTACGGACTGACCGAGACTTCGCCGATCGTCTCCGCCTGTTTCGCTTCGGCCAATCGTCCCGGCACCGTCGGCCGCCCGATCGACAACGTGGACATCCGCATCGTCTCGCCCGACGGGGAAAGTCTCCCCGTTGGTAGCGAGGGCGAGATTCTGGTCCACGGGCCGGGTGTGATGAAAGGCTATTACGGGAAGCCGGAGGAGACCCGGCAGGTGCTCGACGCCGACGGCTGGTTCCACACGGGTGACATTGGCCGGCTCGACGATGACGGCTTCCTGTCGATCACGGGGCGGGCCAAGGAGATGCTCATCGTCGGTGGCGAGAACGTCTTCCCGCGCGAGATCGAGGCCGTGCTCGAAGCACACGAGGGCGTTCTTCAGGCGGCCGTCATCGGCGTCCCGGACGAAAGCCGAGGCGAAGTGCCCATCGCGTTCGTGGTTCCACAGAAAGGGGCCGAAGTTACCGAACCGGAACTGCGCCAAGCGGCCAGACGCGCGCTTGCAGGCTTCAAGGTACCCCGGCAAATCCACATCCGCCAGGACCTACCCACCGGCCCGACGGGCAAAATCCTAAAACGCCGACTGCGCGAGCTGCTTTGAGGCGTCGTTTTCTCTGACGTGGGGCAGTCACCTATCCCGGGCTTCTCACCGTGGGGAACGCAGAGAACGCTGAGGTTCATTCATTGTAGGGCGTCTCGAACCTTACGGCATATCCCGTGTGGAAGCGGTCTGTCGTAAGCAGTCGTCCATGGCGGCGTCCTGAATCGGGAGGGCGTCCCGGCGCCAGCCGCCGTTCGTCCTCGTTCAGGTTCTGTCGCCCGACCACGGTTCCAAGGTCGAAGCGTATGTAGGACGACTTGTAGTAGGCTTCCACATACAGGCGTGCCGAGTCCGGCAGATGGAGACCATCGAGGTCGACGGTCGCGTCGAAGAGACGGTGGCCATCACCGTCTTCGGCAAGGGCGATCCGAATGCGCCCGTGTTGATATGAGCAATTGTTACACGAGACCGCTTGATGCGTTGTGGCGAATCAAGAGCGTGGAATCGGGATGCCACCGCTCCGGCAGTTCAATTCTCGTGCCGTGATAGCGCCCGAAGAAATGGTCATAAGGTTCCGTGTGAAACCGCTCCACCAGCCGAGGCGCAAAGTGCACCTCGTAGTCTGGTGTGATTGTGAGCAGTCCACGATCGAAGGCTCGGTCGTAGATGGCCGACAAGCACAATCCGTTTCTTGGGTTCAGTCTGTTTGCGGCATCGGTCGCCCACGGAACAATATGGCTGGCGACAAGCAGTTCAGGCTCGTTGATACCGCTAATGCAACAACGGCTGTGATACCCAGCCAGTATCATCTCGCGGAAAAACGATTGTCCGATGCGAGCGCGCACGGTCGTCTCGCGAGTTGCTCCAGCAGTGTCGCGCAGCTCGGCATCGTCCGGTGGAACGACTGACTCCACAGGTTGTTCGTCTACCATCGGGCTGATCGCTTGCTTTGATGAAATCGCCTCGTCCAGGAATCTGTTCCAGTCTGCGTGCGCGGACTCCCACACTTCTCGATCCATCTTGCTTGCGTGCTTCAAACCACCCACGCCGCGTTTCTGGTGGTGCGGGTCGAGCGACGCCATGTTGCAGAGTTTCATGGCAACAGACGAAGGCGTCCGCCCAAGCAGCTCCGCAAGTGCAATTACTTCGGGCGTCCCGCGAAAGCAGCGCCCGAAGGGCAGGCGGCAATACAGGTCTAGCGCCAAGACGGTCTCTTCACGCGACCAGAGACGGTTCTGTGCCATCCGGGAATCTCCGCCGATGCAGCCTGCTCGGCCAGCCGACGGGCATGGCTGCACCTGGACCGATCAATGAGTCCTCGTGAACACGGCTCGCGTAGTGTATCGGCTCATGCACCGGCATGCACGCTGTCCCGTTAGCACCAAAAGCCGTCCGCGCTTTGATGCCGCCGGATTCGAGATTGTAGACGGCATCGAGTCGGCAGCCGTACCGCACGCGACCTACGCAGCCAACTTCCACGGGTCCAGCGTGTCCCAGGCGCCTCGTGACATCCGCCAAGTGGATGTTTGCGAGTACGAGGGTTCGCACCTCGACGTCATAATTGGCGGGCCGCCTTGCCAGCCGTTCGCCCGGATCGGGCGCGCGAAGCTCCGGGAGATCGCTGGTAAGCGACATGCTCATCTGGGCGACCCCCGCGTATCCTACTACACACACTTCTTTCGGTTCGTTGAAAGCCTGCGCCGGGCTGCTTTCGTGATGGAGAATGTGCGGGACATCGCTCGTTTTGGTGGCCGCAACATTGCCGAAGAGATTGCGGCGACCGGGACTGCTTTGGGTTACGAGGTTCGATACGCAATCCTGAACGCCGCATGGTTCGGTGTGCCGCAGATGCGCGAGCGGCTCTTCATAATCGGAGTGGATGGGGACTTGCAGCAAACGCCACAGTTTCCCAAACTCACGCACTCAGTTGATCTCCCGGTCGGGTACGCCACATCCCGGCACGGACGAGATGGCAGCGTTCCCGTTCTCGAGCCGCACGACTACTACACGGAAGACTACGGGGTTGTGCTGAATCCGGCCTCGGCGATCACCGTAGAGCAGTCTCTCAGCGATTTGCCCGCCATAACGGAGCATCTGCGGCACATGAAGTCGAGGGCGGGTGCTCGACGATTCCTGACGGAAATCGCGTACAGTCGTCCGCCACGAAACGGTTACCAACGGCTGATGCGATCATGGCCGGGCCTGGAGAAGGCTCCACCTCCGGCCGATCATGTGATCCGCTACACGCCGCGCGACTACACGATCTTTCGGAACATGAAGCCGGGCGATCAGTACCCGGAGGCCCACCGGATTGCGGAACGCCGCTTCGCCCGGCGACTTGCAGACGCGGAGCGCCGGTGCGGCAAGAGGCTGCGGAGCCACGGCAAGCGGTTTCAGGAACTGCGCCAGTTGTGTGTGCCACCATATGACCCTTCGAAGTTCCCGAACAAATGGCGGAAGATGGAGGCGGATGCCCCCGCGCGGACAATGACGGCTCATCTTGGGAAGGACACCTACTCGCATATCCACTACGATTCCGACCAGGCACGGACAATCTCGGTGCGAGAGGCAGCGAGGCTCCAGAGCTTTCCCGACGGGTTCCGCTTCTGTGGAGCGATGAACGATGGCTTCAAGCAGATCGGCAATTCGGTGCCTCCACTGATGGGCTATGCTATTGCTTCAGCCCTCCGCACGCAGCTGAATGCGGCAGGGGTAATAATGGACAAACGCCGGCGCTCGGGGCGGAAGGACTCTCTCCGACTGTTCGTACGAGTGGCATGATGCCGTCAACAAGGTAGCCCGTGAATTGCCCGCCCACGATGCGGGCGAATCGACAAGGGATGCAGCAGGATGGATGTCCTGACGCCCGACCAGCGATCATATTGCATGTCGCGCATCCGAGGCAAGGACACGAAGCCGGAACTGGTCGTGCGCAGGCTTCTCCATGCAATGGGCTATCGTTACCGACTACATGACCGTCGGCTGCCTGGAAGCCCGGACTTGGTGTTCCCGAAGTACCGCAAGGTCGTTTTCGTGCATGGGTGCTTCTGGCACCGACACCGCTGCCGATTCGGGCGCGTCATGCCGAGTACACGCAAGGACTTCTGGGTGGAGAAACTCGAGAAGAACAGACAGCGGGACACCAGAAACCGACGCGCTCTTCGGCAGCTCGGATGGGTTGTACTTGTTGTGTGGGAATGTCAGATACGCCGGCGGGAATGGCTGGCCGAGCACCTGCTGGAGTTCCTACAAGAGTGATTGACTCCTCCCGCACCGGAACGATCAGGTGCGAGCTTCGCTAGATTGAGATGTGATCGACGATGTTCCGAGTAATACCGAATCCTAACTCTCCATCCGTTTGCAATGTCGGTGCCGAGCCAGGTAGGTCAAGCTCGGCGCGACATCGTCGGACTGGACGGCGTTCCGTCGGGCAAAGCCCGACCCACGCTCTAAAACGGTTGGCAGGAGAGACGCCCGGGCAAAGTGCGTAGTGCGTAGGGTGCGCGCTCGCGCACCAAGACACGGTTCGCAATAGCGAACCCTACGCGGTTGCACCGGGAAGCTCTTGAAGCGACCCTTTTTCCTTACATAATTGGGGTGGGGTCGGCCGCTTCGGGGAGGAAACGCGCCCAGCCACAGGGGCGGCGCTAGTTGTTCGCGCGACATAACACTGGTGGGCAAGCCACCAGTGGCACCCGCAAGGCTTGCTGTTCCACGGCCGACACGGGGGTCGGCCGCTACAGTCACGGTCCGGCTAGCAGATCCTGGAACATGGCGTAGTCTTCGAGTGTGATCCATCCGTCGCCCGCCAGATTAGCCGTTTCGCAATCCGGGATGGCGAAGTGCTCGAAACAGGCGAGGAATCTGGCCAGATCGGACATGTCTACGTCACCGTCACGATCGAAGTCGCCGTTGCCGTAAAGGCGACAGGCATCATCGAGGCACCAGGAGCGCAAACAGGGATCGCGACCGGGCCGGCATACCTGACCGATACACTGCTCAGCGCCGTTGCAGAATATGCCATCGTCACAATCGCCGTCCGTGACGCACTCGCCGTGCTGAATTATCATCGTGCCGGAGCCGGATTGATCCCGAGCACCGCCAACACGGATCAGATAGTCCTCTCCGGCTCGGGTGGCAAATGCTGCCAATGCTCCGGTCGTCCGAGGACATCCATCGTCGTCGCATGCCATGGCGGACGCGCTCATCGGGCAGTCGCAGCCTTCGTAGACTACCACTCGATTGTCGTAATCGCTGTTGCATAAGTTGACGGTAGTGTATCCGGTGTCCGACGCAGTGTAACAGTGCCAAACATCCCGGTTCACCTGGGTGGAATCGGCAAAGGGGCATTGCTCCCCCTCATCCGGCCCATCGGTCTCGGCACCGCGTGTGCAGAAGGAGTAGGCGCCCTCGGTCACCGGTTCGGCCTCGATGCAAGTATCGTTCGACGGTGTGATCAGTGCCGAGTACAGCCCCGTCGAGCCGCCGTATCCGGCCACACGGATGAAATATGTTTCATTCTCGATCGCCTCGAAGCCACTGATTTGCGACTGACCTCCAAACCCACAATCCGGGTAGTTGTCATCGATGCATGCCAGCTCCACCCCGCCGCAACCATCGAAGACGGCCAGGGAGGTGTCATACTCGCTGTCGCAGAGGCTGATGTCCACTTTCATGTCGCACGGCGCTGTCCACCGGTGCCACACGTCGTAACGGTCGTCGAGAGTACACGTTGTCACGTCGACTCCGACAGCCCCTTCCGTAGAGCCACTGTACGATTCGCCTTCAACCAGCGGAACGGCGTCGATGCAGTCGTCATGGATCAGCCGGCAGGCCACGTTGAGCGTGGCCAACCCCCCGGTAGTACCTCCATCGCTACGGGCCACGCAGATGAGGAACGTCTCTCCCACCGTTACGGGGATAGCCAAGGCCGAATCGTGGAGTTCGCCGCCGTCAGTGCGGACGCAGGCATCGTGAACCGTTCCCAAGGGCCAGTCGTCATTGCAGGCAATCTCGCGATCCAGTGTGCCCGGACAACCCGGATAGACGGACAACATTGTGTCGATGCCCGCATCTTCCCCCCCGGTGTCGTGCGTCCCGCACGTGTCGATGTGGAGAATGCCGGTGCACGTGGCCGTGTGGCGGTACCACACGTCAGGCAGCTCCGCGGTTTTCCCGCAGCTCGACTCACCGTCTGCAGTGGCTCCGACGAGTTGGCCCGCGACCGATTCATTGACAATCGGCCAGGCATCCTCGCAATCATCGTTTGCCGGAGTGAGCGACAAGCGCATGTCATATTGGTTTCGCATGTCGGAGAACAGGCGCACGTTAAGGCGAAGTGATGCGTCAGGGCCCTCGTTGACGAAGCTCAGTGTTTCATTGTCCGTCCGGCTATGAGCGGAAACCAGGGGGGCGCCACCGCAGTTTCCGTAGAGTGTCGCGTCTATGTCACCGAAGTCATGTGTGAACTGCAACTCGACGAGCAGCCGCGTACCGGTCGGAACGAAGAGGCCGTACCAGTCCTCATCCACACGCCTGACGACGAGGTCCGGGTAGAACGTTCCGCCGCAGCTTGGGCAGACGGAGCGAGCCGCCTCACACGTGTCGCTCTCCTCGAGGTCGTCGTCATCCCCCCCGGCCAACATCGCGGCGATGTAGGGATAGGTTCTGGAGAACGCGCCGGCGTCGTCAGTCTCACTGCAGTCCATCCCGCCGGATCGGCTGAGTTGAGCGAAGAGTCTATGGGTGGCTGCGTCGAACACACCCGCCCCATCCGAACCGACTTGCGTGCCGCCATCCTGCCAGGTGATGTCGACGTGCGTGACCGTGCTCGATGACGTCTTTCCAAAGCTGATGCCCTTGGCGTTACCGGCCGGATGATGGACCGTGGAGCTCATGGTGTCGTCCGGCATCGGTGCCGTAGTCCACCCGACCCAGTACAATCCTCCAGGCAGTGCACCCTCCACCATCAACAGTGTGTAGTCGGACTCCACACCCGTAGCCAACAGAGTTGCCACTGAGGAGCGCGGCACATCGGCCGGCTCCGGTGGTTCGGCGTCACAAACCGAGGTTTGATACAGCCAATAGAACTCCGCGCTTCTCGCGGCCTCCTCCGTCCGAATGCACCGATTGCCCGTCAGGACGTAAGGCGTCCAGTCCCGGGCTTCGCTGTTGAGCAGTTGCCCGGTGCACGCATAACCCACACCATCCTCGATAAACAGGATCCGCGCAACCGCTCTCGATACGTCCGCCCACTCAGGCCAACAGGTGACATCGCTGCTGCAAGATGACCGTGATCCCGTTTCGAGCGAGAGTGCCGCGTCGATTCTCTCGCTGTCGAGATGAAGCAGCCGGTCGATCACGAACGGTGCGTGCTCATCCATCTCCGGGTTTCGCCGAGCCGGTGTGTAGTACTCGACGCGAACGTGCGACGAGAAGAGCGTGGGTGTCCAGAACCGACCGTTGTCGTGGATGCCTCGACCACGATAAGGGGCCCCCATGGGTAGCGGATCAGACGGCGCATAAACGACCAGGACGGCATTGGGCGGCATGTCGACGTTTGTGAGATGAAGCCGTGCATAGCCCGCGTCGCTTGCCCGTATATCAACCGTCCACAAGCTGCCGCCGCCTGGCACATCGAACCAGCGCCCGTCAGCGAGCGTGATGGTCAGATCCCTTACGACACCGCTGCGCAGCAGTTCAGAACGAGGCGCGGAGTCAGTACTGGGCGGGTGATCATCTGTCGGTGAATGGAGCATGACGGTTCTGGGTGCCACAATCGAGACACCATGCACGTAGGACGGAGGGACGGAATCGGGGACTGTTGCGAGCGATATTCCATATGCGTCGCGGATGTCGGGTCTCGCGCCGTCAACCACAACGGCGGTTTGCCGGTTCGCCGTCGGCTGTGCCGTGGCATTGGCACTCCATACAATGGCACATACCGCACAGCAAAGAGCGGCACGAAGTCGCGTTTGTGTGGAATTACATCCCCCACTGCTTGGTGAGTGGCTTTTCATGATGCCTTCCCCTCGCCCGGACGCATCACTTCGGCGGAAGCGGGAATTGTAGCGAGCGTCCACCCTTACACAAAGAGGGGAATCCCTATGAGTGAAATGCCCGGTGTGGTCCTATAATGACCAGGCTTGAGGCACTGTGAAAGGCGCCACAGGTACGCTACGCCACAACACTCTTATGTGGTTTCGGGGAGTCCTCGCTTATGTCAGCGCCTGCTTCGACCGTAAGGTGATTCTCTGCGTGAAGCGCACCAATCCACTACAGCTCGGCGATTTACGGGATTTGACATTAACCTCGACTCATGAAGTGAGACCGGATGACCGGAGGATCACGTTCGCGTACGATTAGGTTCATGACAACGGTCAGTGATGATGCCGTGGTCCTGGCGCGTCTGGACTACTCGGAAACGTCTCAGGTGATTGTGCTGTTCACGCAACGGCATGGCAAGGTCCGTGCGATCGCCAAGGGGATCAAGCGTCACACGAAGACGCGATTCGCCGCCGGGATCGATTTGCTCGACATAGGCCACGTTGTGGTCAGTGTACGCCCGGATCGTGCGGCGGGTCTGGCCACAGTGACCGAGTGGAAGCAGACACGGAGCCTCTCCGGTCTGCGCGAGAAGCTGACGCGCATCCAGGGCGCCCAGTACGTGGCCGAGATCACGGGGCATCTGACAGAGGACTGGGATCCGCACGCCGACCTCTACGATGCGATGATAGCCACACTGACTGCGCTATCGAATTCGCTTGAACCACTTGCTGCCGTTGTCGCGTTCCAGCGTCGGTTGCTGGAGTCTGCCGGATCGGGTCCGCGCCTGGACGCCTGCATGTCATGCGGTAGCAACGATGAGCTGACGCATTTCTCATCGTTTGAAGGTGGCATGATGTGCCGCAACTGCGAGCCGGGACAGGTCGAGAAGTGGGAGCTGTCTCCGAAAACACTTGACCTTTTGCGGAAGGAGCGGATAACCGATGCGACTCCAGATATGCTCGTCGGCGCCTTCGGCGTGCTCAACTATCACATTGCCCACCTGATGGGTCGTGAGCCCCGGTTGGCATCCAAGCTCGTTCCCACCGTCCGTCGTCGAACGGTCGAATAACGTTCCGGGAGGGTCGGACCGGCCGAACGGGATTGTCGAGTCATCTCTCGAAAACCTGCGGCACCCAGCCGGATGGCCGGGGGTGATCCGGCGCCGAGGGCGAAGACGCGGCGAGGGAGCGGTTGTCCATGCTCCCGAACGATGCGTGTCTGCGCGCCGTCGTTCACCGCACTTTTTCGTTCGTGTAGCGCTCAAACCCGCGAGGACCGGCGTTCTGACCGATTCCCAAGCCGCGGCCACCACGAAGGTCGGCCGCTACATCCGCGAACCGAGCCGTGGGCTTCCAGCCCGCACGGATTCACCGGCCGACACGGGGGTCGGACGCCACATGTCACTGCGGTTGCGGGGTCGAGCCTTGTCCGAATGGTCTCGCCCGATTCGCACGTCCGTTTCGACAATCAAGGTCGGCAAACACGGTCCCGGCATCACACTTAGAATCCCGGGAACGAATCTTCGCCGGTCGCGGGAAGACACCCGGCGCAGCCTGTCTTGACGATACCCTTTGACGTAAGCTCGTAAGGCGGTACGATTCAATTCGCGGTTTACTGAGAATATCACAGTTTATTGAGGACACCTTGATGGCGACGGTACGACGATGGGTTTACTTCTTTGGCGGTGGCAAGGCTGACGGTAAGGGTGACGAAAAGGAGTTGCTCGGCGGCAAGGGCACCGGCCTTGCGGAGATGACGCGGATCGGGCTTCCCGTCCCACCCGGTTTCACCATCACGACCCAAGCGTGTGCCGAGTACAACCAGCGAAACCACAAGTGGCCGACCGGTTTGGACGCGCAGATGCGGCAGGCGCTCACCAAGCTGGAGCGGACTTGCCGGAAGAAGTTCGGAGCATCTCGCGATCCGCTACTGGTTTCCGTTCGTTCCGGAGCGGCTCGATCGATGCCGGGGATGATGGAGACTATCCTCAACCTCGGGCTGAACGACAAGTCGGTTGAGGGTCTGGCCAAGACATCCGATAACCGCCGGTTTGCACTCGATGCCTACCGCCGCCTGATCATGATGTACGGCTCGACGGCCAAGGGTGTTGACCGGGAGCATTTCGAGAACAGCTTCGACGAGGTCAAGCAATCGCGGACCTGCTCGCGTCTGGGTTGTGACTTGAAGAAGATCCTCGACACCGACGTCAACGGCGACGAACTCGAATACCTCGTGGGCGAATTCAAACGCATCTACCGGGAACACTGTGGTGAGGATTTTCCACAGAATCCTATCGAGCAGTTGAAGGGCGCCATAGCCGCCGTGTTCGACAGTTGGATGGCCGACAAGGCCGTCACCTACCGTCGCGTGGAAAACATCACCGGTCTGCCGGGAACGGCCGTCAACATCTGCCAGATGGTCTTCGGCAACATGGGCGAGGACTGTGGGACGGGTGTCTGCTTCACGCGCGATCCGAGCACGGGGGAGCCCGTCTTCTACGGGGATATGCTGATCAATGCACAAGGTGAGGATGTCGTGGCGGGCATCCGAACTCCCATGAAACTCGACGAACTCAGGACACTCATGCCGGATGTGTACGATCAGCTCGAGGCCGTGCGTACCATCCTAGAAGTCCATTACAGGGAAATGCAGGACCTCGAGTTCACAATCGAACGCGGGCTGCTGTACATGCTCCAGTGCCGCGTCGGCAAGCGATCGCCCGCGGCCGCGTTCAGGATCGCCGTCGACCAGGCGACCAAGGGGCTGATGACGGCGGCGACTGCCCGCCGCCTCGTCAATAAGAAGTTCCTGCCGAAGAAGTACGCGGCGGCGGCCACCAAGCCGGTCATTACGAAGGACGAAGCCATTGGGCGCATCGTGCCCGCCGATATAGAACGACTTTTCTACCCCGTGCTGGATCCGGGCATACCTCCTGAACAGTACAAGGACCAACGGGTAACTGTGGGGATCGGGGCCGTGCCGGGTGCTGCATGCGGGGAGATCGTCTTCTCCACCGAACGTGCGGAAGTTCGCGCCGAGAGCGGCAAGAGCGTCATCCTGGTGCGGAAGGAAACGTCGCCCGAGGATGTAGGCGGGATGTACGTCGCGACAGGCATCCTGACGGCCACGGGTGGCAAGACATCTCACGCCGCCGTCGTGGCGCGAGGCTGGGGCAAGTGCTGTATCGTAGGTTGTGGTACACTCTTCATCGACTATGAAGACAAGACGCTGACAGTCGAGGGGAAAGTGCTACGCGAGGGTGACTTCATCACGCTCGACGGCAACACCGGGCAGGTCTATGAAGGACACATCAACCTGGTCCGGCCCGAGGCACCACCGGAGTTCAAGACCCTGATGGGCTGGTGCGACAAGCGCCGGCGCATGCAGGTGCGTACGAACGCCGACACGCCTGCGGACTCGAAGCGAGCCCTCGAACTCGGTGCGGAAGGCATCGGGCTGTGCCGTACGGAACACATGTTCTTCGACCCCTCTCAGCCGGAGCGCATCAACGCCATGCGCGAGATGATCCTGGCGGAGAACAGCGACGATCGACGGCGCGCGCTCGACAAGCTGCTCCCGTTCCAGCGCAAGGATTTCGAGGGCATCTTCCGGGCCATGGACGGCCTGCCGGTTACTATCCGGCTGCTCGATCCACCGCTGCACGAGTTCCTGCCGCAGCATGACAACGTCGATGGGCAGCAGGCGATCGCCAACGAGCTCAACGTCTCCATCGAGAACATCCAGCAGCGTGTGGACCAGCTTCACGAGGCCAACCCGATGCTCGGGCATCGTGGATGCCGCCTTTGCATTACCTATCCCGAGATCCTGGACATGCAGGTACGGGCAATCATGGAGGCTGCCGTCGCCTGTACGCGCAACGGGATCAAGGTGAGGCCCGAGATCATGATTCCCCTCTCCATCGATCCGAAGGAGCTGTCCATCCTCGTCGATCAGACCCGGACGGTGGCCGACGCGATCCTCGAGGCGGAGAAGATCAAGATTCCGTACCTCGTCGGCACGATGGTGGAAACGCCGCGTGCGGCCCTGCTCGCCGGCGGAATGGCCGGCGCCGCCGAGTTCTTCAGCTTCGGCACCAACGACTTGACGCAAATGACCATGGGGCTGTCGCGCGACGATGCCGGACGATTCCTGCCGGACTACGTGGACGAGTCGAAGACCGGCATCTTCCCCGACGATCCGTTCCAGTCGCTCGATGTCCACGGTGTCGGGTTGCTCGTCAGGCAGGCTATCGAGAAGGGGCGAGCGGCACGGCCGAAGCTCAAACTCGGCATCTGTGGTGAGCACGGCGGCGACTCCGCCTCGATCCGATTCTGCGAGCAGGTCGGTCTGGACTACGTCTCGTGCAGTCCGTACCGCGTTCCGATCGCCCGGCTCGCGGCCGCACAGGCAACCATCACCGCAATCACCATAGGACCATGCGTGCTCAAGACAAACTCGAAGCCGAAGACGGCGATCCGTCCGACCAAGAGCCACACCAAGGCCGCTCGCAAAACAGCCCGCAAGAGCACCGTCAAGAAAGCTGCGAAACGCAAGAAAAGCGGAGCAACTCGGAAGTAATACAGCGGCGGTTCGAATTCTCGAAACTCGGTGTGACCACATGACTTTCGGAGAATCATCAGGAAGCGGTCGAACCGACGGATTCCTCCGCCCGTAGTGGAACCGGAATGTCTTACGAATCTCGCAGCTCAAGAAGAGGAGCGTCAGATCGTTCCTTCCAGTTTTTCGTTCTATGCATGATTATCAACGGCGCCGGTGGGTGCGAGCGAGCGGGAGACCGGCACGCCGCCGATTCCGCCCGAGACAAGATCGCGGCAACACGATCCACGATCAGAAACGTAATCCTGATCTCGATAGACACACTCCGGGCCGACCGTCTCGCCTGCTACGGTCACGATTTCGTCAAGACACCGACTATTGACAAGCTGGCAGAGGAAGGAATCCTGTTCGAGCAGCATATAAACGCCGCATCGACAACACTGGCGTCGCATACATCAATGATGACCGGCACGTACCCGCACTCGCATGGTGTCTTCAAGAACGGACGCCGTGTCGGCGATGACAACATCATGCTGACCGAGCTCCTGAAGAAGGCGGGCTTGGTCACTGCGGGTTTCATCGGAGCGGCCCCCCTCGACCCGAAGGTCAACTTCCATCAAGGTTTCGATCATTACAGCGCCGAGTTTACATGGGGAGAGAAAGGGCGCGCCGGGGGTGTGCAGCGCCGGGCGAACGAAGTCACCGACGCCGTACTCGACTGGCTCGAGCGCCGGCCCGAGAACGAAACCGGAGCCGGTGATGCGAAAGCCGGGTGGTTCCTCTTCGTACACTACTTTGACCCCCACTGGCCTTACACGCCGCCGGCACCCTACGCCGGTATGTACCGCACGGACTCACCGGATGTTGATGGATCCATGCAGACGATCAAACAAGCTCGAAGCTGGCTCAGAAGTGGCTTCTGGGAACCGGGAATAAGCAACGCCGTAACAGGGGCGGGATTCACGCGGGCACAACCCCCGCAACACCCGGTGTACCGCAAGCTATGGGGAGACGGTCTCCGCCTTGCCCGCGTCCTTGACGCCGAGTATTGCGCTGAGATCTCCTTCTGTGACCATCACCTGGGACGGATGTTCGACGCACTCGAAGAGCGCGGACAATTCGACAACTCGCTGATCATTGTGACATCCGACCACGGCGAGACGATGCACGAACATGACAACGTGTTCAACCACGGGGTGTCGGTGTACGAGACCGAGATTCACACGCCCTTGATCATCCGCTTCCCGAACGGCAGGTTCGGTGGGAAGCGAGTGTCTCGTCTGGTCTCCAATGTGGACTTGATGCCCACCATCCTCGAGCTGCTGGGCCTTCCGCGCCACGACGGCATAGAAGGCAAGAGCTTCGCCGGCGTGATCGACGGGCCGTTGCCCCCACGATCACCCGTATTTGCGGAAGCCACACAACCCTGGGGCAACCCGATGTTCCATGAAGACCCGGTGTGGCCTAACCGGGGGAAGTTCCAGTGTGTCCGCACTCAGCGTTACAAGTACATGTTCAGGATCCCGGATCAGCAGTTCCGGTTGTATGATCTCGACAGTGACTCCGGTGAGCAGACGAACCTGCTCGAAGGCGGGCAGAACTTGGATGCTGTTCCGGTGGAGGATCTGAATAGGAGACTGAGGAGCTGGCGGGACGACGCTCATCCGATCAGCTCTCACCGCGTCAAGGCACAGGATCATATAGACGCGTTGAGAAGTCTAGGGTACGTGGGCGACAGCCCGGACCATACCGATGAGCCCGCGACGAAACCCGAACCCCCCGACGGTGGTGTACCGTAGCCGGCGGCCCGCTCGTCCGGAGCCGGTTTGACCGGGTCATGCCCCCCTCCTGCTACCCCTCGTTGTTCTACACAACTTCGTGAGTGGTCTCCGGTGCTGCGAGATCACCGGAACCTAGTTTCCTGCAGGCTGAAGGCCTGCTCGACAATAGCCGGGGGCAAGTCCCGGCGCAAGCCGGGACGCCGCCCCCGGATAGTGCCGCCACCGAACCTCCCGACCCTGAATGGGTCGTCTATTTTCTGCGGCGTTTAGGACTGGACGATTATGCGAGCACTACAGGCTCGAATGGGTAATAGGGGTCCTGGAAACCGTG